>JBKPOM010000107.1:0-16132 GCA_046733115.1 Actinomycetota bacterium
GGCGGCCGTCTCGGCGTCGAGGCCTGAGGCCAAGCCTCCCGCCACCGTTACCCCCGAGCGGGAGACGCCAGGGATCAAGGCCAGAACCTGGGAGGTGCCCAGCGCGGCGGCCTGCTTGAACGAAAGTTCGCTCGCCCCGCCTCTTGACCGAAGGCGCCTCAAACGCTCTCCGAGCAGCAGGAGGACGCCGTTGAGGACGAGGAAGACGGCTGCCAGGGACTGCTGCCGGGCGAAGTTGGCAGAGAGGGCCTTCTCGAGGACGAGACCCACGAGCCCCGCCGGGAAGGTGCCCGCCGCGAGTAACCAGGCAAGCCTGCCGTCGCGGTCGACCCCGAGATCCCTAGTCCTCAAGGTCCGAAAGAATCCCGCTATCACGCCCACCCATTCCCGGCTGAAGTAGGCGAAAAGCACCGTGGCCGAGCCGAGGTGTAGCACGACGAAGAACGGGACGAAGGTAGGGCTCTCCTGGTCCACGTGCCCTCCCAAGAGCGAGGGTAGGATCACGCCGTGACCGAGGCCCGAGACGGGTAGGATCTCCGTCGTTCCCTGCAATAGCGCCAGCCAGAAAGCCTGCCAGAGGCTCAAGAGCTTGTCCCCCTCGAGAAACTCGTTTGCGGGAGAGCCACCGGCCTCTCGGAGCCCGGAGGAAGTTCGGCCGGGCGACGTCCGTCGCGCACTTAGTGCTCCAGCACGGAATTACGGTGACGTATTCGGAACTCTCAAGCCGCCTCAATCGCGAACGGAGTTCGCCGGTGAAGCCTGGCGAACAGGGCATCGAGGTTGGCGCGCGTGAACCTCCACTCGAAGGGTTCGGCGATCTGCTCGTAATGACTCTGGAAGGCGAGCAGCCGGGCTTCGAGTTCTTTTAGATCGCCAAAGTCGTTAGGAGCAAGCAACTCCCGTTGGATGATGGAGAAGTAGATCTCGATCTGGTTGAGCCATGAAGCATGGACCGGCAGATGGATCAGCACCAGGTTAGAATAGGCTCCTTGCAGCCGGTCTACGGAGGCCTGACCGCGGTGGCTTGAGCCGTTGTCCACGATCCAGAACACCCGGGCGGCTGAAGCGTAAGGCTCTGCGCCCATTACCTGCTCGACCAGACGCCGAAAGGGTCCGATCCCGGTGGAAGGCTCACAACGACCGAAGAGTCTGGCGCGGTGGACGTCCCAGCCAGCCAGATAGGCCAGCGCCCCGCCCCGTTCATACTCGTGCTCGACACGAATCGGCTGTCCGGGAGCTGGCGGTACGGTGGGGTACTTCCGGGCACGCGCCTGTATGGAGATCTTCTCGTCGGCGCATATGACGACATCTTTCTCTCCCAGCGTTTCCACGGCGAATCGCCGTTGGTAGAGATCGAGCACGCGGCCCGCTTTCTCCGCGAAATCGGGGTCGCGGGGAAAGACCCAACTGCGATGTTGCCAGGGGCGGATGGCGTCGGCAGAGAGCCAGCGCCAGACGGTGGTCCCCGAGATCGAGGCAACGATGCCTCTCTCGACGGCAGCCCTGGCAAGGTCCGGAGCGTGCCAGCGGGAGAGCGGCACACCGCACGTACCGGGAAGCTCGCATGCCAGCGCCTTGATCGCCACGACCACCTCCGGAGGAAAAGCCGGGGGACGTCCGCTGCGCGGTCGGTCCTGAAGCCCCGTCAGGCGCTGCTCGTAGAATCGCTTGCGCCACTTGGAGACGATCTGGTGGGGAGTGTCCAGCCGGGCGGCGATTTCTTCGTTGGATAGCCCATCGGCGGCTAGCAGCACGATCTTGGCCCGTACTACGTCTCGGTGCGGAGCCGAGTAGCTTCGAGCCAACACTCGGAGCCGGGCGCGCTCTTCGTCTGTAAGTTCAATCCGGTAGGGGCTGGTTCTCGGCACAGTTGGCTAATCCCGCAGACCTGCGACATATCCCGAGTGCCGCTGCGACGCCGAGCAGCGTTGGCCCATAGTGCCGCGGCCGTCCGGGAAACCCGCCTTTGCCCAGACCTGGGTTCAGTGCGAAGAGGCCGATTGGTCTGCCGTTGATCTTAGCGATAGCCGGTTACGTCGGCGGGTTTACCTGCGTCCTGAACTTCGGTGACGTACCTCCAGCAATCGGGTTGGCTGCCGTCGAGATCGGTAAACCCGTAGACTTTGGCCAATTGCCCGCTGGAGAGCGACTTCCCGTTCCAGCGTGACACGTCGGGATCTTGTGCGAGCGCCGCGACCGCCCGACCGACGAACCGTGGAGTCTCGGAAATGGCGAAGTGCGGCGCCTGCGTTGTTGCCTCACGCCAGTTCGCTTCGCTGACGCCATAGTTCTCGAGCATCATCTCCGAACGCAGCCACCCCGGTGTCAGAGACAGCGCAGTGGCGCCATGCGGACTAAGCTCATCGGCCTGTACCAGGGCCAGGCGAATGGCAGAGACCTTGGCGAGATCGTAGTAGAGCCCGACCGTCCCTCGGTAGTTGGCATTGTACTCGGCCGTGCCGTCGGTAATCTCCACGACCAACCCGCCCGGCTTCCGGATCAGCAGTGGTATCGCGAAGTGGCTCGTGATGATGTGCGTATCGACTGCTAGGCGCAGCAGCCGCAATCCCTTCTCCAGAGAATGCTCCCACACGGGCTTGTTCCACTCGGCGAGCGGATCGCCACCCCACACGTCGTTGACCAGCACATCGAGTCGCCCCTGTTCGCGGTCGATACGCTCAACCAGCGCTTGCACCTGCTCCGCTTCCAGGTGGTCCACCCGGACCGCGATCCCTCGTCCGCCGACCTCTTCTACCAGCGCCGCGGTCTCTTCGATCGTCTCCGGCCGGTCCATTTCCGATCGCCCGGACCCGCTCGTTCGCCCGGTGACGTAGACGGTAGCGCCCGCCGCTCCGAGCTCCACAGAAATTCCCCGCCCCGCTCCACGGGTTCCCCCAGCCACCAACGCAACCTTGCCTTCCAACGGACGCTCCATCGAACCTCCTTTAACCACTCCAGTAAACCATGCAGCGTATGATAGTTTGAGATTACCATACGATGTATACTTATGGAAGGAGGTGAGTGTACTGGAGCGAGAGAAAGGCGGCGACCGCAATCGGGGCGGACGGCCGAGAGCCGGACAGGAGTTGCTCTCACGAGAGAGGATCCTCAAGGCGGCATTGCGGCTGGTGGACGAGGAGGGGATGGGCGCCCTTAGCATGCGGCGGCTTGGGGCCGAACTCGGCGTGAATCCGATGTCGATCTACCATCACCTGCCCGGCAAGGATGCCGTGATCTCGGGACTGGTCGAGCTGGTCTTTTCCGGGATGCGGGTGGGTTACTCAGACGGGTCGTCTTGGCAAGAGCGGGTGCGCGGCTGGGCCGGAGCTTACCGCGGTCTGGTCCGTTCTCACCCCAACCTAGTGTTGGAGATCGTCTCCAACGCCGCAGCCGTGACCGAGACGGTGCTGCTGGTAAACGAGCTGCTGTATGAGGCCCTTGACCAGTCCGGTCTTCCGCCCGCGCAGGTGGTGCTGTCCGCCGACTCGGTGGTCGATTTCATCCACGGGTTCGCGATTGCCGAGGGGGTGCAGCCCCTAGGATACTCTTTTGACCGGCACGAACTACTGGAACGTCTAGAGGAGGGAGCCGCCGCAGGGCTACCGGCCACGAGCCGCGTCTTTAGTGCGCTCACGAGCGAGGAGGCACGCTATGATTTCGACCGAGGCTTCGACGCTGGCCTCAGCATTCTCTTGCAGGGCATCGAGATCAACTCTGTCGACGCCAGTCATCTGCGAGGAGACTAGTTCCCTCCAGAGCCTATTCCTATGAAGAGGTGATCTTCAGCGCAAGGCGGTGAGGTTATGCCCCTTTTGCAGCATCGGACCATCGGAGATTTTTAACGCTCACCGTGCTAATAACGCAAGCTACCGAATACGTCACCGTAATTCCTTGCTGGAGCACTTAGGGGCAGGAAGCTCCGGGTTATTCGGGTCTATACTGATTGCGACTCTCGTCGGGTGCCTGGCAGAAGCAGGCTATTCCGAACATCTCGACAACTTCATCCTCCCTTTTTGGGGCGGAAGACCAGGAAGTGGAGCGACAGGAAGTTCGTGGTCGAGCCGACCAGCATGGAGCAGAGGTTGGCTATGTTGCCTCACACGAGCGGCGGGAAGTCCGCGTAGGCCACGAGTCCGTGCGCGCCCAGCCACAACACTAAGCTGATAAGCCCTGTGCCCAATACCGCCTGGAGGCCGAAGGCGCCTACTTGTTTGGCGTCGTGGCGCGCGTGATGCTTGAAGGTCCAGAGCGTATTCTACAGATAGCTGTTCGAGTTAATCAGGGCCAGGGCAACGAGATTATAGAAGACGCGTATCTCGGGGCTGCGGGTTGGGTGGACCAGTAACAGCAAATCCATGACCCCGAGGTTCACAGCCGCGTTGGAGATCCCCACGGGCGAGAACCGGGCGTAGTTGATGCCTGTCTGCGGCAGGGGCTCCCTGGTGAGGCGGAGCAGCCTGAAGACCTCGGCCGCCGTCAGGCACACCGAAGCCCACACCCCGCCGAGTGCGCAACCCGCCAGCACGTCGCTCGGGTAGCACGCCCCTTCCTAGATCCACCCGAGTCCCACAAGCAGCGCGACCGTGAGGACGGCCAGCCCCACCCTGGCCTTGGCCCTCCAGGAGCCACCCCAGCTGTCGGCGGGGCGCAGGCTGTAGAGATAGCAGACGGCGGCACCCACGGCGACGACCACCACGGCGTGGGAGCTGGGGAACCCGTTGCCCGAGGCGTGCACAAGCTGCAGAGAAGTTGGGGGGCGGGGACGGTCGAAGAGCAGATCGAAAAGCGCCGCCAGGGCTCCAGTGCCGAGCGCCGTGGCGAGGAGGGTCATCCGCGAGAAACCCAATTGGAGGTCGCTGCGCCGACGCCCCAAAATCGTCAGCAACAAGCCTCCCGCGCCCGCGCCACTTCCGTTACGACCTCCATCGGCCTTGCCGGGCAGGAGACGAAGCGAGCACCGCCATCGAAAATGTCCTCCGCAAGGCGGCCGGCGGACGTATGTCAGCGCTCGCGACGCTCACCGCCCTCCAACGAAAACCCGTCGCCTCCGAACGACCGGCCATCATCACCATCTGAATGGCTGGCCGTCGAGCGGGCGAGCAGACGGACGATCAGGAACGTCGCCACTGAATACGCCGCCGCGACGTAGGCAACGGCCAGCTCTGAGCCCGGCCACTCGCCGCCAAAGCCCTCGACGACCCAGAACGTCCCAAACGACGACAGGAGCACACCCACGCCGAGCTTCATCGCGTTCTCGGGAACACGGACGAGCGGACGGTGGACGATCACCCCTAAAAGGACAACGACGGCGACCGCGACACCGGCGCTCGCGAACGCCACCCACAAACGCTGGGCGGCCCCGAACGTGATCGCGATGATCGCCGCCTCGAGGCCTTCGAGGAAGACCCCCTTGAAGGCGGCGACGTACGCGACGGCGTCAAACCTTCCCACCGGGCCGCGACCGATCTTGAGCCGGCCGACGAGCCGTTCGAAGGCCGCGGCCTCGTCACGGTAAGGCCTCACGCCCACCGCCCTTGAGATGGCCTTACGCAGCCACGAGAGGCCGAAGAGGAGTAGGCCTAACCCCACCACCAATTGCAGCAGGTTGAGGGGAAGCATGGTCGCCAGGGACGTGCCGAATACCGCCACCAGCAAGACGAGAACCACGAGGGCCGAAAGAGCCCCTTGCAGCGCCTGTCGTCAGCCCCGGCTTACCCCGCCGCGAGCACGATCGTGAGGGCCTCCACCATCTCCACAGCCGGGGCGACGAAGACGGTGAGCGCGAACAGGCCGCCAGTCATTGGTCCTCTTCGCCTTCGGCGATCCTCTGGTGCTCGTAGATCTCCTGGGCGAACGCTTCGAGCCCCTCGGCGCAGCGTCCCACTTCCTCCGCCGCCCGCGCGCAGCCTTCAGCCCCGAAGGCGTCGCGGGCCTCCACCTGAGCGAGGTACGTGTGCAGCCGTTCCAGGTTGCTCTCCTTGTCCTCGAGCTCGCCTAACGTGAACTTCCTCGTGCGCCGCTCGCGCTCTATCTCCTCCCTGAAACGCTCGGTCTCATCGACGACCTCCTCGTACTCCTCGTCGCGGGCCGAGTTGAACCGGGCCACGATTCTCTCGTGCCAATCCTCCGTGGGCGAGGCGGTCTCCAGTATGCTGGCCTCGCCCCCGTACCCCTCGACGCGCCTGGCGATCCGCTCGTAGGCGGCGCGATTCTCCTCCGAGAGGGGCAGAAGGCACACTGCGTGCTGCAGCGGGAGAACACCAAGCCGCCGAACCTCGCGCCATACGGCGGTGCGCGCCGATGAAGAGCCCTTGGGCAGCTGGTAGATCAAGAGCAGCCAGAGTCCCCTATTCTCGCCCTCGAGCTGAGCCTCCGGTGAGACGCTTCCGAGATCTGCTGAAGCATTCGTTTCGCGTAAAGTACATTGCAGTACAGCAGGGCCTCGAGGGCAAACAAGCACGGAGACGAAAGTGATGCTACTTGGTCCGAAGTGGAAGTATATTACGTATCGGACCGCTGCGAGCGGCCTTTGACACGAGTCTGACGAAAGACCGACTGATGGGGATGAATTCGGTCAGCACCCTATCGAACAAGCATCCCGACGATGGCCAGCAGGCCGATGGAGACGGCCACGGGGGCGAGCGCGACCCGCAGTATCTCGGACTCCCGGCCGAGGAGGCCCGTGGCCGTGGCGGCGAGAACCAACCGCTGCGGGGAGAGCATGCTGGCGTGGCTCCCAGCAACGTTTTGCACCGCGGCCGTGAGGCCCGGCGAGAGATCGAGGCCTCGCGCTGCTTCTACCTGTAGCGGCATGAACAGCGCATTGGAGGCGGCGTTGGAGCCGGTGAGTGCTCCGCCCAACGCCGCGAGCACGGGCGAGACCGCCGGGAAGAGGCCGCCAAGGGACTCGGCGCCTCTGGCAAGCAGGCCCGCTGCACCGCTCCCCGCAACCACCTCCCCGGCCAGAACGAACGTCAGGACGGCACCAGCCGTCGGCAGCCACTGCGAAGCGGTCCTGCGCGTCGCCGCGCCGATCTGGTTTCCACCGAGAGCGAACACCACCGTCGCAAACACCCCCGACACGAGCAAAGGTAGACCGGGACCGTCGAAGATGGGGCCGAGCACTTCGAGAACGTTAGGCAGCGCCCCGATACCGTTCGCCGCCACGAGCAGCGCGAGCAGGAACGCGTAGGGGAGTAGCGCTCGCACCGGAACTCCCACGAGTCGCCGTCGCCTCCGCGCCAGGAAAACGGCCGTGGCCGCGAGCCCTCCGACGGCCCCCGAGAGATCGGGAACCAGGTAGAAGGTGGTCATGAGCGTCCCCAGGCCTGCAACCAATCCGAGCATGATCGCCTCTGCGCCGCGGCGCCTGATCCCGCTCCATCCGTCAGCCAGAGCCACGGCGGCAAGGCCGTAGACGGGGAAGAGCGGCAGGCTGAGGAGCGCGCTCGAGTCGGAGAGCATGCCAAAATCCATCCCCGCGAGATGGGCACCGATCACGGTCCCAACCCCTAAAGCGCCCCACGGCACCGCGCACTGGCCCCAGGCCGCCATTACAGCGGCCCTTAAGGGCGCAAACCCCGCCGCAAGCAGTATGGGGGCGCTTATGACCACCGCTACGCCGAAACCCGTCACCGACTCGAAGAAGGGCGCCACGCCAACTACGACCACGGCCGCGAGCGATACGCGATCCGGCTCCAACCGCCCGAGGAACTGTGATACCTTATCCACAGCGCCACCCGCCGAGAGCAGATTGTAAAGCAACAACCCCCCGAACAACACATAAAGCACCTGGGCCGCAGTCCCAAGACCACCTAACAAAGCCCCGGGTACCGCTGCCGCCCGCAGCCCCGGCCACACCAGAGCCCCCAAGACCGCCGTAGAAAGCGACGCGGCGCCGGCAAGCGGCGCGGGCCATCCCAGGGCCACGAGCCCAGCCGCCGCGACGGCGAACGGAAGTGCAGAGATCAAGATCCCCAAAAAGTCTACCATGATAGAATCACTTCTACCAAATGGACGATGTGGCTGCAAGCGGGGCGACTACGGCGGTCGAGGCGGTCTCTTCCGGGCAGTTGGGGGAGCGGGTAAGGGAATTACGCCGGGCGCGGGGATTGACGTTGGAGGGGCTTGCGGAGCTCTCCGGGGTGAGTCGGGCCATGATCTCGAAGCTCGAACGCGGAGAGAAGAACCCAACGCTGGTGATCGTGGCGAAGCTGGCCGAGGGACTCGGCGTGACGCTCTCGCGCCTCGCTGGCATGGAGGAGCGGCGAGAGGTCATAGTCGTGCCGAGGGAGAGGCGCATGGTCATGCGCGACCCCGAAACGGGCTCCGAGAGGCAACTCCTCTCGCCGAACTCTGTGGGGCTCGGCGTCGAGTTCACGAGGAACAAGATACCCGAGGGCTCTACCTCGGGCGAGTTCCCGCCGCACCGGAAAGGCGTCGAGGAGCAAATAGTCGTGGAGCGAGGAACCCTGAAGGCGACGCTAGCAGGCGAGGAATACCTGCTCGGGGAGGGCGACGCCATCTACTTCGAGGCCGACGTACCGCACCGCTTCGACAACGCCGGCGAAGGAGAATGCAGCTACTACATGATCATCAGCTCCCGGCAGACATAAAGCCTTCGGCAGGGCAACGATTCCCAAACAACCAGGCGCCAGGCCGAATGCCAAACCTCACAAGCTGAACTGCCGACCTGCTATGACGCTTCGACGAACCTGACCTTGCTCAGGCGGGCCTCGCGGCCAGCGCGGTGGCCCCGGTAGTAGTCGAGGCGGTCGGGGCCGTCCCACTTGGTCAGGCGGTGGTTGTTCGTGAACCGCTTCGGGTCCCCGTAGCGGCCGTCGAGCCAGCCGGCCCAGTACGCCTCGGTGTGATCCGGCGACTTCCAGGACACCGGGGCGGAGATGGGGATGACCTCCGATCCGCACGCCGGACATCGGTAGACGCCGTCGGGGAGCCGTCTCATCTCGGGGTGGCCGCATTCGCAGGCGTGGCCGCCCGCCGCGTCCGGAAGCGAAATAATCTTGTGGAGCGTCTCGAGCAGGGTTCCGCCCAGGACGCCACCGCATTCGTCACACCTCAAGGAGTTGCGCCCGAAGCCGCGAAGCTCGGCCTCCGAGCAGAAAGGACAGGTCAGGGTTCGGGACGTGTGGTTCGACTTCTCCATGCTACCCACCTCTTCTTCGTCCTATTCATACCCCTAATCATGGACTACAAGGCACAAACAAACATCGCCCAAATGGGTGATTTCTGACTAACCCATATGAGTTAGGAATCATGAATTCCGACCTGGGAATGGGCTCCATGAAAAACCCAATTCCTGATTCATAATTCAAAGCGGCCGGTGTGTAGCTGGTCGAGGACACGCTGGCGCAGGGTGTCCATGTTAGGGGGTGGCGAATACATTTCCCTGAGGGAGATCAGGGCGTCGGTGGCGCCTTCGGCGGTGGGGGCCGATGCAGGCAAAACGGTGCGGCTGCCGTCTTGCAGCCTGAGGAGGCGCTTGCGTCCGCCGCGCTTGCCGCGTTTCGAGCGGTCTTCGCCGGCGACTTCTACGATGTCGAGGGAGTAGTCGATCATAGGCGCGTCGGCGATGGCTCCGCCGACGCCGTAGGCGTCGCAGACGGGGTTCAGGTGGAGGATGTAATCCACGTTGATGCCACCCGAAGCGAAGATCTTGACGTGCTCGAAGCCGTTGCGGTCGAGCTCCCAGCGGACCTCCCGCATCAAGTCCAGAAAGTCGCCCCGCCGATTGCCCGGGGTGTCCATCCGGATCGCGTAGATGGAATCCGGTATGGCCCGCGCGGCCAGAAGCGCGCCGAACTTCTCGTCGTCGAAGGTGTCTATGATGATGGTTCGGGGCACCTCCGGCTCTACGACCTCGTCGAAGGCACGCGCCGTCTCGGCGGTCGAACCGATTATCAGGGCGAGGGCGTGCGGCGTCGTTCCCGTGGCCGGGATGCCGAGGCGCCCGACGGCCAAGTCGACCGCTACCATGTCGCACCCGCCGAGGTAGGCGGCACGTTCGATCATGGGCGTTACCGCCGGGTGCATCCTGCGCGCGCCGAAGGAGATCACGGGCTTCTCGCCGGCGGCGACCCGGCAACGGGCAGCCCCCGTCGCCACACCCGAGGCCTGGCACAAAAGGCCGAGCAAGGCCGTCTCGTGCTCCGCGAAAGCGCCGTAGGGACCCGAGAGCGTCAGGATCGGCTCGTGCGGACGGCAGACCGTACCTTCCGGTACGGCACGTACATCGACGTCGACGCCTTCGAGGAGGAAGGCCACCTCGTCGAGGCCGGCGACCACGAACCAGGCGTGGGGGTCCGAGGTCTTGTAGGCGATCTCGGCGTGCACCGGAGTGTTTTCGAGGCCACGGGCCTTCAAGATCTGCATAGTCCTGTGGAAGTAGGAGTCGGCGACGTCGGCGTTCAGGATCTCCGTATCCGTGGCCGAATTAAACCTCCTGCCGCCCGCTCCGGTTCCCTCGTCGCTCAATATGCGGGCCCTTTCCGCTAGAGTGCCTACGGGCGTATCATAGCCAATTATGGAGACTACGGGCCTAACACGTACCTTCGCTGCCGCGGCGGGCACCCCGTACGCGGCCGAGGCCGCGGCGGAGATCTACCGCCTCGGGGGCAACGCGGCGGACTCGGCTGTCGCCGCGGCGGCGGCCGTGGCCGTGACCGAACCGCTGATGAGCTCGGTGGGGGGCGGGGGGTTTGCACTCGTCAGGAACCCTTCCGGCGGGGTCGAGCTCATCGACTACTACGACGTGATGCCGGGCAAGGGGCTTCCCGACTCCGCGTTCGGGGCGGGAGGCGCTCCGCAGACCATGATCCTCAAGTACGGCGCCGGCGTGCGCTCGATCGTCGGGGGGGCATCTTCGGCGGTGCCCGGCTCCTTGAGGGGATGGGAGAAACTCCTGGAGCGCCACGGCCGGCTAGACTTGAGGGAGACGCTCGCCCCCGCGGTCAGGCTGGCCCGCGAGGGATTCAACCTGTGCAGGACCTCGGGACTCTGGCTTCAGGTCGCAGAGGAGGTGCTGAGGCTCACCGACGAAACCCGCAAGCACTTCTACAAAGGCGACAGGGTCTACCTGGAGGGCGAAGAGGTGCGGTTCCCCGAGCTCGCCGATACGCTGCAGGCCGTCGGGGAGGATGGGGCGGGGCTCTTTTATGAGGGGGAACTGGCGCGCACCATCTCCTCCTACATGCTCGAGATGGGCGGCATCATAACCGAGGAGGATCTGGCGGGCTACGAGGCCGTCGTCAGGGAGCCGATGAGCGTCGGCTACGGCGCGGGGGCCATGTACACCAACGGTCCCCCTTCGGCCGGTGGCCCTACCCTCGCCCAGATGCTCAAGATCGTCTCCGCCTACGACCTCGTGGCCATGCCCGACGCAGAGTACGCGAAGCTCGTCGCCGGGGCCATGAAGCTCGCGCTACAGGATCGCGACACGGCATACCTCGACGGTGCCAGGAACCGTGAGGTCGCCGAGCGGCTGACCGGGGAGGAGTATGCGGCGGAGCAGCGGCGCAGGATCTTTTCCTCCTTCGGATCGCCGCATACCACGCATCTCTCGTGCGTGGACGGCGATGGCCTGGCCGTCTCCATCACCGCGAGCATGGGCTACGGCTCGGGGCTCGTCGTTCCGGGCACCGGCATCCCGATGAACAATACCTTGGGTGAGCCTGAGCTGAATCCCAGGGGGTTCCACGCGCTGACGCCGGGGGAACGTTTGATCTCCAACATGAGCCCGACCGTCGTCTCCTCGGAGGAGGGGGGCCTGATCGCGCTCGGTTCCCCTGGCGCCTCGCGCATACCAACGGCCATTCTCCAGTCGGTGATAAACGTGGTGGATTTCGGGATGTCGCTCGAGGAGGCCGTCCTCGCCCCACGCTTCCACGCGGAGGACGACCTCTTCGCCTACGAGGCGGGCGCCCACACGACCGGCCTCGATAGCTACGAGCGCGTGCTGAGCTACGAGACCCCCAACATGTTCTTCGGCGGGGTCAACGCCGTCAGGAGGACGTCCGGCGGACGCTTCGAGGCGGCGGCCGACCCACGACGTTCGGGAGGGACTACCTTTGTTTGAGAACGAGCGTGAGCCCGGCGGGCTCTTCGGCGTACCCATGGACCTCGGCCAGGATCGAAGGGGCGTGGACATGGGACCGAGCGCCATCCGCTACGCCCGCATCGAGGCGGCGCTGGAGGACCTCGGCCACAGGGTCACCGACCTCGGGAACGCCGGGGTGCCCATCCCCGAGATGGTCGATTCGGGTGAAGAGGTCAAGCATCTCGCCGCCGTCAAGAGCGTATGCGAGGAGGTCTCCGAGCGGGCCGCCGCCATCGTCTCCGAGGGCCTCTTCCCGATCTTCCTCGGCGGGGATCACTCCATCGCCATAGGGACCGTCTCGGGCGTCGCGCGCTCCACGTCGGGCGAGCGAACCGGCCTGATCTGGGTCGACGCCCACGCGGACTTTAACACCCCCGAGACCTCACCTTCTGGCAACATCCACGGCATGCCCCTGGCAGCGCTCACGGGCCGCGGCCACCCCGATCTCGTCGGGGTCGGCGGCCAGGGTGCGAGCATCAGGACCGAGGACGTGGTGATGATCGGTCTCCGCTCCGTCGATCTGGAAGAGAAAAACCTGCTGCGCGAGGCCGGCGTGAAGGTCTACACGATGAGGGAGGTCGACGTCTACGGCGCCGGACGCGTCGTCCGTGGCGCCATAAGGGACCTCGCGCACGTCGAGAGGGTCCACCTCTCCTTCGACCTCGACGTGGTCGACCCCGAGGTAGCCCCCGGCGTCGGCACCCCCGTGCGCGGAGGGCTCACCTACAGGGAAGCGCACCTCCTCATGGAGCTCCTCAACGAGGCCGGCATCGTCACCTCGCTCGACATGGTCGAAGTCAATCCCATTCTGGACGTCAAGAACGGCACTGCAACGCTGGCCGTCGAGCTCGTCGAGAGCCTGATGGGACGCAGGATAATCGACCTGCCGGTCTAGCAATTCAGCAGGTCAGCACCTCAGCAAAAGAGCTGACATGCTAACCTGCTGAATTGCTGACCAGCGCGGTTTGCGAAGCGAACCGCTAACTTCGCCAGAAGGCTGGCGAGAGCAGCGCGAGGACGGTGAAGATTTCGAGTCGTCCGAGGAGCATGCAGACCGTGAGGACGAAGCGGCCTAAAGGGTCGACTATTTCGAAGCTCTCTGTTGCGCCGACCTGGGCGAGGCCGGGACCGACGTCGTTCAGGGTCGCTGCCACGGCGGTGGCCGAGGAGAGGGGGGTGAGGTTTTCCTGGAGGGCGACCATGAAGGTTGCTATGCCGAAGACCCCGATCCAGGCGGCGAAGAGGCCCAGGACCGCGATCCGGACCGCTTCAGGTACCACGTGACCGCCGATCTGGAGCGGCGTGACCGCGCGTGGGTGGATCATCCTGAACACGTCCTGAAGGATGGTGCGGAACACGATGAGGATGCGGATGACCTTGATGCCACCCGCCGTCGAGCCGGCGCACCCGCCGATGAACATGAGCAGGACGAGCGTGATCTTGGCCGCTGTGTCCCACTGGTCGAAGTCCGCCGTGACGAAGCCGGTCGTGGTTATGACGCTGGATACCGCGAACGCCGAATCCCTCAAAGCCCTACCCCACGAGGCGCCGTAGTCTCCGTCGACAGCGAGGATTATCCAGATGAATATGGAGGCCGACACGATTATCCCGAGGTAGGCCAGCAGCTCCCTGTCTAGCATCACGCTGAGCCTGCGCCGGGTGTAGAGGAGGTAGTACAGGGAGAACGAGACGCCCGAGGCGACCATGAAGAAGGCGATGATCGCCTCCACGGCGAGCGAGTCGTAGAAGCCGACCGACGCTGTCTTGTTGCTAAAGCCCCCTGTCGCAACCGTGCCGAACGTGTGGACGGCGGCGTCGTAGAGCGGCATTCCCGCCAGCAGCAGCGCGACCGTCTCGGCGCAGGTGATGGAGAGGTAGATGATCACGAGCGCCTTGGCCGTGTCCGCGATGCGCGGCGTCAGGCGTGGCTGGGTGAGGCCGGACATCTCGGCCCCGATCAGGCGCGCAGCCCCAACCCCGAGCAGCGGCGCTACGGCGACGAAGAGCACCACGATGCCTATCCCACCGAGCCAGTGCGTCATGCTCCGCCAGAACAGGATGGACGGGGTCTCGGCTTCGATGTTCGAGAGTAGCGTGGCCCCGGTCGTGGTGAACCCGCTCATGGCCTCGAAGCTGGAGTCGAGGAGGCTGTGGAAGGTGCCCTCGACCAGAAACGGTGTGCCGCCGAGAAGGGCCGCGAGCGTCCAGGCGAGCGTCACGGAAAGGTAGACGTCCCTGTTGGACACGTATTCCGGTACGCGGCCCTTGGGTTTGGCGATTCGGATGCCAACCACACCGATGGCGAACATTGCCACGGCCGGGAACAGGAAGCTAGCCCAGGAGCCGTCGCGGTAGAGGAGCGAGAGCGCCAGGGGCACCAGGAGCGCCAGCCCGATCGCGAGGATCACGCCGGCGTTTACCCGGATGACGACCCTCGCGTTCAAGCGTCAGGTGGCGAAGAGGTTCTCGACCTCTTCGACGGCGTCCTCGACGGTGAACACGACCGCGTCGTCGCCGGCACGGAGGATTTCCTTGCCCGTCGGGATGACTACGTCCCCGTCGCGTAGCAGGGCCCCGACGATGGCGCCAGCCGGGAAGCCCACCTCCGAGAGCGGGCGGCCCGCGACCCTGCACCGCTCGGGAACGCGCAGTTCGATCATCTCGGCCCCGCTTGCCAGGAGCGCCACGTCTATGACCTCGCCCTTGCGCACGAAGCG
The DNA here is from genome assembly GCA_046733115.1 of Actinomycetota bacterium. Taxonomy (GTDB): domain Bacteria; phylum Actinomycetota; class Rubrobacteria; order Rubrobacterales; family Rubrobacteraceae; genus Rubrobacter_D. The sequence goes on from JBKPOM010000107.1 coordinate 14,833, forward strand.
CAGGATGGCCTCGGCCGCGAGCATCCTGGGTGAGATTGTTAAATCGACCCCGAGGGCGTCGGCGAGCGGTGCGAACTCGCCCCGGCTGATGCCCGCGATGGTCATGCGGGCTCCGAGCTGGCGGGCGTACATCGCGGCGAGCAGGTTCGCCCGGTCGTCGCCGGTAACGGCCACGAACGCGTCGGTCCGGTCCACGCCCTCCTGCAGCAAGAAGTCGCGCGAGATCCCCTCGTCGTGCAACACGAAACCTCTCCTGAGTTTCGAGGCCACGTATCGCGCCCTGATTTCGTCCCTCTCTATCACCCGTACCGACATGCCGGCCTTCTCGAGCGCTAGCGCCAGCCTCAGCCCGATGCGGCCGCCCCCGTAGATGGTCACTTCTTTGACCGGCGCCGTGTTCGTGGCGAGCACGCCGACGGCGTCGGAGATCTGGCGCCGGCCGCTGATGAGGAGCACGTGGTCCCTCTCTTCGAGCACCGTCTCGCCCCTCGGAACGAGCGCCTCCCCGCCCCTGACGACGCCGACTATCAGGCTGTTCTCCGGGAGCTTTACTTGCTTGAGGGCGCGGCCAGCGACTTCCGAGCCATCGGCCAGGATCACCTCTGCCACCTCGATGGTGTCCTCAGCGAAGCTGTCGACGTTGATCGCGCCGGGCACCAATAGAGCTTCCTTGATCTCGCGCGCCGCCATCTGCTCGGTGTGGATGATGAAGTCGATGCCAAGCATCTCCTCGGCGAAGGGATCCCCGGCCTCGTAGTAGTCGGGGTTGTGAATCCGCGCCACGGTGTGGGAAACACCCTGGGCTTTGGCCGCGAGGCACGCGATGATGTTGACCTCGTCCGAGCCGCTCGCGGCTACGAGCAGGTCGGTCTTATTGATGCCGGCCTCTCTGAGCAGCTTGGGGTTGGCGCCGTTGCCGGCGATGACGAGCGCGTCCAGCTCCTCGGTCGACTTCTCCACGAGCCTCTCGTCCTTCTCGACGAGCACGACGCTGTGGCCCTCGTGCGAGAGCAGGCGGGCGGTGTTCAGTCCGACCTCTCCGGCGCCGATGATCACCGTTCGCAAACCGAGTACCTCCTAACTATGGGAGGGCCTGACTAGCGGGGACCTGTCCAGGGCCTTCTTCGACCCTCCCACCACGAGCACGTCCCCCTCGTGCAGCACGGTGTCGCCGTGGGGCAGGATGCCTGGTCCGCCCTTCGGCTTGAGAGCGACGACCGTGAGCCCCATCTCGTGTGAGAGCGCCAGCTCGGCGAGCGACTTGGCGAGCCACTCCGGCGGGACCTGGGCTTCGATCAGG
>JBKPOM010000108.1:0-47826 GCA_046733115.1 Actinomycetota bacterium
TTGGCCCGTCTGAGCGCGAAGGTAGCGGCCTACACTTGCGGACAGCGCCTGAACGCCCTGCTCGGGAGACCGTTGCGCTGGCTGGCCGATCTGCTGGTCTGAACGATTATGCATCAGTGGTCTAAGGGCAAGAGCAGCCACGGCCATCCAACCAGAAACGCTTGCTGCGCCCCAAACGAGAAGAACATCGCGGTGACGTTGCCCAACAGAACCAGGCTGATCGCCGGGATGGGCCAGCGCTGGTTGGCAGGGACCCGTTCTATAGCGAAGCTCTCGATCTGCTCGTCGATGGACGCGGCGGGACCCCGGAACTTGTCGCGTATGTCGAGTAGGCTCATGGTAGATCATCCTCCCTCAGCATCGCGGTAGTCCAAGATCACTTTTGGTATTGCAGGGGCCACCGCTACGAGGCGTTCCAGCCTCACAGATCCCCATCACACAACCCTACGGGCTAGTCGCGCCCACGCTTTCACACCGATGCGTACTTCCTCGGCCATCACAGGGGTTTCTCTAGCTGTGCGTTGTGCCACCGTAGACCCTCCCTCTCCTGATATCACACTTGTAACAAGTTTTCGTCGGTGTAGATGTATCGCAGGATACACCCGACTTTAGTCGTGGCAGGTGCGGTGAGGCTGTGCGGGGTAGCCAAAGAGTGAGCCGGAACGGCTACCGTTCTACGCTGGCAATACGCTCGAGGGCTTTCAGATCTTTGACGTGGAGACGGCTTTGCTCCACCTCCACCGCCCCCGCTTCGCGGAGCCTCCTGAATGCCCGGGCCACCGCCACGCGCTTGACACCGATCATGGTACCCAGCTGCTTGTGGGTGTAGGGGTAGGTATCATGTACCGCTCGCCGCCCACCACCCCCTCCTCGTCGAGCAACTGGAGTATGAGGCTAGCCAGGCGAGCGGGCACCTCCTTGTGGATGACGTCTGACATGCGCGCGTCCATCAAGCGCAGGCGCTCGGCCAGGAGGTCCGCCAGGCGTAGTCCCACCTCGGGCTTCTTGCGGATCAAGCTCTCAAGGTATTCGCGCTTCATGAAGGCGATCGTGGACGGCTCCATGACTTCGGCGTGCAAGCCTTGCAAGCGCCGATCCGAGAGCACCGTCCCCGCGGAGAGCAAGGCTAGCGTTAGCTGATCGCCTCGGGGAGACAACCTGTACACGCGTACACGTCCCTCCTGTATGAGGAACAATCCGCCGTGGTGTTCCTTGGGATGGTAGAGGTCTTCGCCCCTGCGAAAGTGGATGCCCGGGCAGTGAGCAGCCAGTCCCTCAAGTTGGCCTTTCGAAAGCGGTTCCAGGACGTCGACCAAGGAAAGTAGCTCCGCTTGTGTTCGCGTTCGCGGCGCGTGGTGCATACCACGATCAGCATACCCTATGAGGCCAACTCGGGAGTCAGCCCGTCGGTGAGGAAGTGCCGATCGAGGAGTAGACATCGCACAGCATTCTTTCGCACCGCTGACGTGCTCCTTCGAGTGTTACACAAGCGAGAAAGCGCCGCTGCGGTGATCCGCCCATAAGCGCACACTCTGCCGAGGTGCACAGGAGCTAATGGCGTGCGAGCGAAATTGCTTGGTTTGTTCTCGGAAATTCGGATTTCCGTATGCGTCAAGTCGTCGAGTATTCGTGTCGTCGTACTCGCAGTGTGACTACCATTTGTCCGAACACTCACTTAAAGAAAAACGGGCGTATCAAGCTCACCAGCCATCCGGGTGTCGGACACCTTGTAGGAAGACGGCGCCCTTCTGCGTGACCCATTAATCGGTAATGCAGAGCGAAGCCGACTCAAGTAACCCTGCCCCACAGGCAGTTGAGATTGAGGTTGCAACAACGATTTGTGCGTGAAGCGCTCGATCCGGTACTATCTGGTGCTATTGTGTCCTTACAAGCGAAGTTCGTCGGGCACATTTAGCCACCGGGCAACGTTTTGATCCTTCACCCTAACCTCGAATCGTTCCCTGACCCTAAGGTACACGCGGCTGCGCATCGCCGCCGCGCGGGAAGCCTCCGTCTCGCGCTCCTCGCTTCGGAGCACGTCGGGGTTCTTCCGGGCTAGATCGAGCGCCTGCTCCGTGTCGTAGCCCTCGAACTCGATGCGGAGGTACGCACCCTCTTCGTTCACGAGTCACTGGCGCCACGTAGCGAAGGCGGCGAGATCCAAGATCCAGATGCGACCTTTCGGGGTGTGTAACAACTCGAAGACCGGCACCTCATCGACTCGACCAAGGAAGTTGTCGCGGGCCGCTTCGGCGAGTATATCCTCTGGTGGCGACGGGGTGTTTCTCCGCCTGGGCCCGCCTTCAAGCAGGATAGGCGGCAAAGCAACCACCAGTACGAGCACATGGTATTTAGCCAGGGAGCTGAGATTCCGAGACGAGAAGGTCCTTTCAGGCCCAGGATCATCAAGGTCGGGATTGCGCAGGTGTCCGTAGAGTCGAACCAGCCGCCAGGTCGCCATTACCACCCAGGCGGTTATGAACGCCGTATACGAGACGAAGAACACAGCCACCAGGCTGTCGCCCACGTCGAAGATACCCCAAGAGTGAACGAGTGCCGCCTTTCCAGGTCAATCCGCAGAAGGCAACCAACCCGATAGCGGTGAGCAGAGGTACGCGCAAGAGGTATATGCGACCCAGGGGTTTCAGCACACGATTTGGGATGAAGCGAAGAATGTCCACGACGATGAGGAGGATGGTTAACGAGAACACTAGAAGCTGTAGCGGCAATTCGGTACCCTTCGAATCGCCAACCCGATGTGCAGGTATTAGGGGAGGAGCTTCGCCAGTTGGGGAGGTTGGTCGCCGCTCTGATGGTCGAGCAGGAAAGCCGCGGGATGAGAGAGGACTTTGGGGAGCAGCCTGCTCGCCGGTTGTCTAGCCACACTGCTTGCCAGGGTCGGACCCATCGAATATTCCCGGACCCATTGCGCCAATCCACGGGTCTCTCGCTTCCTTGCCCCGGTACGTACCACCAGAACTACCCAGCGACGGTCTTCGGGGATTGCCTCAGGCCGGGACCGTGTCTCGTCCGGCGCCTATGGCGCCGAATATGGTCAATACTGCGCGGCTGATCACGGGTTCATTCTTCATTTGGCACTTCTCTTTGATCTTTTCCCGGGCATCACTATAAGCAGGCGCCGATGAATCGCTGATGAATCGAGGATGAATTCAAGCTGAAGGGCGAACGCACAGAAGGGCGTATCAGGAGGGACCCTACGTGACGTGGCGGGCGGTCAAGGGCGGGAACTCGGGCTTCTCCTTCTCCGAGAAGGCTGCGAGGCCGATCGCGTAGTCCTCGGACGCCAGGGTAGCGCGGATGGCGGCCGTCTCGTAGCGCAGGCCCTGCTCGATCGGCGTCTCCACAGCGAAGTCCACCGCCGCTTTCGCGTGGGCGAGCGCGAAGGGGCTGTTGGAGGAGACCTGCTCCGCCAACGTCCGCGCCTCTTGCATGAGTTCGTCTGGCGGCACCAACTTGCTCAATAGGCCCGTCTCCAGCGCGGTCGCCGCGTCGATCCTCCTGCCCGTCAGTATCATCTCCTTCGCCCTGGTCGGACCGAAGAGGCGCGGCAGGCGCTGCGTGCCTCCCGCGCCAGGGACTATGCCGATACCCACCTCGGGCAGGGAGAACGTGGCTCCTTCGACGGCGATACGGAAGTCGCAGGCAAGCGTGATCTCGAGCCCCCCGCCGAAAGCGAGGCCGTTCATGGCGGCGATGGTCGGGACCTGCAGCCGGGCGAGCCGCCTGGCGAAGGCGTTCAGGGCCCGGTTGTGCTCCCACCTCTCGTCCGCGGCCATCGCGGCACGCTCCTTGAGGTCCACCCCCGAACAGAAGGCCCGCCCTCCCGTACCGGTCAGGATCATTACCCTGGCCTCCCCGGAGGTCTCCACCTCGTCGAGCGCCTCCCAAGCTCCTCGACCATGCGGGCCCCTAGCGCGTTGTAGCGCTCCGGACGGTTCAGCCTTACCGTCGCCAAGCCGCCCTCGGTGATCAACTCGACCTGCTCGAAGCCCCTTCCGTCCACACCGCACGCTCCCGTCAGAGTTCCCTCGACCGCCGCCATTATCTATACCTTTGACCGTCTGTACAATCAAACACGAGATCGGTAACGCGGCGGAGGCCTTCGGGAGGGCATGATGGTGGACATTGCCGTTGTGGGGGCCGGCACGATGGGGGCCGGCATCGCGGAGAGCGCGGCGCTCGCGGGGATGTCGGTCACCATGGTCGACGTCCGCGAGGAGGCGCTGGAGCGTGGCAAGCAGACCATCGAGCGGGATCTGGCACGCCGCGTGAAGAAGGGGCGCATCTCGGAAGGCGAAAGCGAAGATGTGCTCGCACTCATCCGGACTACCACCTCCGTTGAAGATTGCTTCGGAGCCTCGCTGGTCGTGGAGGCCGTGGTCGAGGACATGGGCGTGAAGCAGAAGGTCTTCGGGGACCTCGAAGGCGTGGTGGGGCAAGAGGCGGTGCTCGCCACGAACACCTCCTCGCTCTCGGTGGCCGGCATCGCGGCAGCGACAGGGAGCCCGGGACGCGTAGTCGGTATGCACTTCTTCAACCCGGTGCCGGCGATGCGCCTGGTCGAGGTCGTCGCGGGGCCGTCCACGGACCCCGAGGCACTGAGTCGGGCGGAGGAGGTCTCCGAGAGGTTGGGCAAGACGCCGGTCCGGGTCTCCGACACGCCCGGCTTCATCGTGAACCGCGTGGCCCGGCCGTTCTACCTCGAAGCGTTGAGGATCGTGGAGTCGGGCGGCGACCCCGGGCGGGTGGACGCCGAGATCCGCGAAGCGGGGTTCAGGATGGGACCTCTGGAGCTCGCCGACCTGATCGGCCAAGACGTCAACCTCTCGGTCTCGGAGTCGCTATTCGAGCGGTACTACTACCCCCCGCGCTTCCGCCCCTCTTACCTCCAGAGGTCCATGGTCGAGGCCGGAGATCTCGGCAGGAAGAGCGGCAGGGGGTTCTACGACTACGCCGGGGACGGAGGCACCAGAGACAATGGAGAAGAACCCTCCGGAGACGTGGCGCTGCGCGTGATCTCCTGCATCGTCAACGAGGCGTTCCTGGCCCTCTCAGAAGGCGTGGCAACCGCGGCAGACATAGACCGGGCCATGAAGCTAGGCGCGAACTACCCCAAGGGCCCCTTCGAGTGGGCGGACGAGATCGGGCCCGACCGCATCCTCCACACGCTCGACTCCCTGAGAGCGACCCACGGCGACGCCTACCTCGCGGCACCACCCCTCAGAGAATTAGAAATTAGGAGTTAGGAACGGGGAGTAGGGACAAACACCGGCTTCTCCCGGTAGCGATCAAGCTGAAATGCTGACCAGCTGAAATGCTGAAATGCTTGCAGAGGGGGTTCTCAACCCCTCTGCAAAGGGACGTTCTGCAAGCGCAACTGGCCGCGGGCGACCTCCTTGCCGTCGTCGGCGCGGGTTATGATGACCTGCCACAGCTGCTGGCCTTTGCCCTGCATGATCGGCTTGGCGACGACCTCGACCCGTCCCTCCGTCACCGGCCGCAGGAAGTCCGTGGTGTTGTTGACCCCGACGGCGAACTGTTCCCTCTCCTCCACCGCGGCCGAGGCGCCCAAACTGGCCGCGCTCTCGACGGCGGCCGCGTACACCCCGCCGTGCACGACGCCCCACGGCGTGTGGTGCCGCTCGTCGAGGTCGATCCAACCCCGCACCCCACCCCCGCCGACCTCCTCAACCCGCAGGCCGGCGATTCGGAGAAACTCGCTGTCGTCGGCGCCGCCCCCCGATGCGACGCCGGACCCGGAACCCTCTTCCGCCATAAAACCCTCCTTCGGACGATAGTCCGAGAGCTTACCCCAACGCGGGCACGCCGTCAGGCCACCCCTCCGACACCGCATTTAACTGACCGTTCGGTTGACACATTCCTGACCGTGTGGTTAGACTGCCCTCCTGTAACAGGAGCCACCGGATTTCGGACGACTTGGTAAGGGTGCCAGGAAAGGGGGTTTGGGGTTATTGCGGGACGGGATGATGCCGAGGGGCCGGGCATCGGGGTGGCGAATGGAGCTTCGAGCGCGGGGTGTTGCGTCGTGTAACATGGTGAACAAGGGAAAGGCAGCGGGAAGCATCGCCGGACACGGAGGAGAGGGTGCATGGCGGAACCTTTCATAGATGGTGGGTACGTGGAGTTTTCTGGGTTGGACAGGATGAAGATCGTCGACCCTTCCGACGGCGAGGAGGTAGGTTCCGTACCCGCGAGCGGGGCTGCGGAGGTGGATCAGGCGGTCCAGAGCGCTCACGCGGCGTTTCCGGGGTGGCGGGACACGCCGGCGGCGAAGCGCGGGGAGATCCTGGGCAAGGCGGCGCACGCGGTGTTCGGCGTCGTGGAAGAGCTGGCGCCGCTGCTTACCGCCGAGCAGGGCAAGCCTTTGCGGGAGGCGCGGCTGGAGATACGGCGCTTCGTGCACACGCTGGAGCACTACGTGGGACTCGCCAAGAACATCCGGGGCGGGTACGTGCCTGACCTGGACGAGGGGACCTACGGCCTGATCGTCAGGCGTCCCCTGGGGGTCGTTGGGGCCATCGTGCCCTGGAACTTTCCGACGACGCTTCTGGGCAACAAACTAGGCCCGGCGCTAATTACGGGGAACGTCGTCGTCGCGAAGCCGTCGGATACCACTCCGCTGACCACCCTGAGGATCGCAGAGATCATGCACGGGGCCGGCCTTCCAGGTGGCGTGTTCAACGTCGTGACGGGGACGGGGCCGGGCGCGGGCCAGGCGCTCGCGGAGCATCCCCTGGTGCGAAAGATAGCCTTTACCGGCTCCACGCCCGTCGGCAAGAAGCTCATGGCGCTCGCGGCTGGCGACCTCAAGCGCACGACGCTCGAGCTTGGGGGCTCGGACCCCATGATCGTCTGCGACGACGCGAACCTCGATAGGGCGGCGAGCGCCGCGAGCGTGGGCAGGTTCTTCAACGCCGGGCAGGCGTGCCTCGCGGTGAAGCGGGTCTTCGTCTTCGAGGGCGTGGCCGACGAGTTTGTCGAGAAGCTGGCCGCGAAGGTCCGCCGTCTGAGGGTGGGACCAGGCACCGCCGAGGGGGTCATGCTCGGGCCGCTCCACTCCTCCGGCGGGAGGGAGCTTGTCGAGGAGCAGGTCCAGAGCGCCGTGGAATCGGGGGCCGAGGTGCTGCACGGCGCGAGGAGGCCCGAGGGCGACGGGATCTCGGAGAAGGGGAACTTCTACGAGCCGACGCTGCTTCTGGAGCCTTCGCACGACTCGCGGGTGGCGACGGAGGAGGTCTTCGGGCCGGCGCTGCCCGTCTGGCGGGTCGGGGGCATGGAGGAGGCGCTGGAGCTGGCGAACGGTTCCGTCTACGGGCTGGGGTCCTCCATCTGGACCGCTGACCTCAACCGGGCCTCCGAGGCCGCCGAGCGCATCGAAGCCGGGTACACCTGGATCAACTCCCCCCAGGTCGTCTACGACGAACTGCCGTTCGGGGGTTGGAAGCAGTCGGGACACGGCAAGGAACACGGCATCGAGGCGCTGGACTATTACACGGAGACCAAAGCCGTGGTCGTCAGGCGCGCAACCTAAGGAGAGGTGAGACCTCGCCATGATCCAGACACCCGAGTGGTACAACGCGAGCGTCCTCGTGGACCTGAATCTGGAGGCCGGCCGCGCGGACAAGGTGGCCATCTTCTACGGCGGCGAGGAGGTCACCTACGGTGAGCTCGCCCGCCGTATCAACAGGTTCGGGCACGCCTTGAGGGATCTCGGGATCGGCCAGGAGGACAGGGTCCTGCTGGTCCTCAACGACACGCCCTCCTTCCCTATAGCCTTCTTCGGCGCGATGCGCATAGGCGCGGTCCCGATCCCGGTGAACACGTTGCTGAGGGAGGATGACTACCGCTTCTTTGTGGAGAACAGCCGCTGCAGGGCCGTCGTGACCGACGTGATGCACTACGAGAAGGTCAGCGGCGGCCTCGGGGACTATGAGCAGCCGTTGGAGATCGTCGTTACCAACGGCGAGGCGGTGGGCCGCAAGACCCTCGAAGGGTTGCTGGAGTCCGGGGAGGACGAGCTCTCGCCCACCAACACGCACAGAGACGATCCCGCCTTCTGGCTCTACAGCTCGGGCAGCACGGGCAAGCCGAAAGGCGCGGTCCACCTGCACCACGACATCATCTACACCTGCGAGACCTACGCCCGTCACGTGTTGGAGGTCTCTGAAGACGACGTGTGCTTCTCGGCCTCCAAGCTCTTTCACGCTTACGGCCTGGGTAACGGCATCTCGTTCCCCTACTGGGCAGGGGCATCGAGCGTCCTCTACCCCGGCAGGCCCATGCCGCAGGCGGTCCTGGAGACTATCGAGCGCTACAGCCCTACCCTGTTCTTCTCGGTCCCGACGCTGTACAACGCGATCCTCAACCACGAGGGCGCCGCGGACTATGATCTCTCCTCGATCCGGCTGTGCGCCTCGGCTGCGGAGGCTCTGCCCGCCGGCATGTGGCGCCGCTGGCAGGAGACGTTCGACCTGACCATCTTCGACGGCATCGGCTCGACCGAGATGCTCCACATCTTCATCTCCAACACCCCGGACGAACTGAAGGCCGGCTCGAGCGGCAAACCCGTACCCGGTTACGAAGCCAAGATCCTAGACGAAGAGGGGTACCCCGTAGATGACGGCGAAGCGGGATACCTCTCGGTCAGGGGGAATTCCGCCGCGGCCTACTACTGGCGCAACCACGAGAAGTCCAAGGCGACCATGCAGGGCGAGTGGCTCTTCGCCGGCGACTGGTACCGGGTGGACGAGGAAGGATTCTACTGGTACGAGGGACGCTCGGACGACATGATCAAGGTCAGCGGCCTCTGGGTCTCGCCCGTCGAGGTGGAGAGCACCCTGATAGACCACGATGCCGTCATAGAGGCCGCGGCGGTCGGCATCCCGGTCGACGACCTCACCCGCGTGAAGGCCTACATCATCTTGAGGGAGGGCTATGAGGGGACCGACTCACTCGTCGAAGAACTTCAAATCTGGTGCAAGGAGAGGCTCAAGCACTACCAGTACCCGCACCTCGTGGAGTTCGTCGATGATCTGCCCAAGACCGTAACGGGCAAGATACAGCGCTTCAAGCTGCGCGAGCCGGAGCCCGATGTGCGGATGCCGCAGCAGAAGGACGAGCTAGTATAGAGGTTTCAGGCATCAGGCTTCTGGTGTCAGGTGTGGCCCACCGCGGCGCAAACCCGGGCATGCTTTTGCCCTCTGTCGCGGTAGCTGCTTGGCGAGAGATTCGCCTGACTCGAGGGCGCGAAGGTCTACGGAACACTCCTCCCCGAGCCAAACCTGAGACCTGATGCCTGAGCGACCGAAGGGAGCGAAATGGTAGAAGCCTGGATCGTGGGAGCCGCGCGCACCCCCATAGGCCGTCACGGCGGCTCGTTGAGCCCCGTGAGGCCGGACGACCTTGGCGCCGTGGTGCTCGAGGCCCTGATGGAGAGAACCAGCGTCGAGCCCGGCGAGGTGGAGGACGTCTACTTCGGCTGCGCCAACCAGGCCGGCGAGGACAACCGTGACGTGGCCAGGATGAGCCTTCTACTGGCGGGTTTCCCGGAGACGGTCGCCGGGGCTACGGTGAACCGCCTCTGCGGCTCGGGCCTCGAAGCGGTGGCCCAAGCCGCCCGCTCGGTCATGCTCGGCGAGGCCGACGTTTATGTTGGAGGCGGCGTCGAGTCGATGAGCCGCGCCCCGTGGGCGATCTCCAAGCCCGAGCGGGCGTTCCCGACCGGCAACACCACAATGTATGACACCACCCTGGGCTGGCGCTTCGTCAACCCGAACATGGAGGAGATGGGTCATACGGACTCTTTGGGCATGACCGCCGAGAACCTCGCCCAGGAGCGCTTCCAAATTACGCCCGACGAAGACCAGCCCGAGGGGCTCGCAGTGGAGTACGACATCTCAAGGGAGGCCCAGGACCGCTTCGCCCTCGGGAGCCACGAGAAGGCGGTGGCGGCGCAGGACGGGAAGCGCTTCCGCGAGGAGATCGTGCCGGTGACCGTAAAGATAAGGAAGTCCGAGACGGTCGTCGAGGCCGACGAGGGGCCCCGCCGCGACACCACTCTAGAGAAGCTCGCCAGGCTGAGGCCGGCATTCAAGGGCGATGGGTCCGTGACGGCAGGCAACTCCAGCTCCCTGAACGACGGGGCGGCTGCGGTGCTCGTCGTCTCCAGGGACTACGCCGAGGCGCATGGTTTGCAGCCGCTGGCCAGGATAAGGAGCATGGGAGTGGCGGGGGTGCCGCCGCGGGTGATGGGCATAGGCCCCGTGCCAGCGACAGAGAAGGCCCTGGACCGCGCCGGTATCGCGCTCGACGAGGTCGGCCTGATAGAGCTCAACGAGGCGTTCGCGGCGCAGAGTTTGGCCTGTCTGCACGAGTGGGGGATGGACGCCGAAGATGGGAGGCTGAACCCGAACGGCGGGGCGATAGCGCTCGGGCACCCCCTGGGAGCCTCGGGTGTTCGCATCCTCACGACGCTCGTGCACGAGATGCAGCGGCGGGGCGACGTGAAGTACGGCCTCGCGACGATGTGCATAGGTGTGGGGCAGGGCATCGCTATGGTCGTCGAGAGGGCGTGAACGCCTCCGGCGCGCTGGCACGTAAAGGTCTGTGCTAGATCTTTGCGCGGGCGGAAAAGAAAGGAGCAGGGTTGAGCAGATACGACTACGTTGTGATCGGCGCGGGTTCTGCGGGTTGCGTCCTGGCGGCGCGGCTGAGCGAGGACGGCGCGGAGGTGCTGCTGCTGAAGGCTGGCGCCGAGGATACGAAAGAGGAGCTCCAGATCCCGCCCGCGTGGCCGACCTTGTGGGGCACGGAGGCCGACTGGTCCTTCGAGACGACGCCGCAGCCGGGGACGGGCAATCTCCCGCACAACTGGCCGCGCGGCAAGGTGCTCGGCGGGTCGAGCTCCATCAACGCGATGGTCTACTTGCGTGGCCACCAGAGCGACTTCGACAACTGGGCCTCACGCGGCGCGGCCGGCTGGGACTACGAGAGCGTCCTGCCGTACTTCAAGAAGATGGAGACCGTCGAGCACGGAGATCCCGAGTACCGGGGGACCAGCGGCCCCATGCGACCCAAGAACGCCGCCGACCCCAACCCGCTCTCGGAGGTCTTCCTCGACGCGGCCAGGGAGCTCGACTATCCCACTACCGACGACTTCAACGGCGCGGTGCAGGAGGGGGCCGGCTGGCACGAGCTGACCATCGCGGACGGCAAGCGCCAGAGCACAGCGCTTGCCTACCTGCACCCCGTCATGGATCGGCCGAACCTGACTGTACACACCGGCGCCCTCGCCCGTAAGCTGATCTTCGACGGCAAGCGCTGCACCGGGGTCGAGTACGAAAGGAACGGTAGCGTCGAGACCGCGACGGCCGATGGAGAGGTGATCGTCTGCGGCGGGGCGATCAACAGCCCGCAACTTCTCCTCCTCTCCGGCGTGGGACCCGCCAACCACCTTAGGGAGGTCGGGGTTGACGTGGTCCACGACCTGCCCGGCGTCGGGAAGAACCTCCACGACCACCCTTTGCTCGGGCTGGTCTTCGAGGCCGACGGGGAGATAGCACCAGGGAAGGCAAACCACGCCGAGACCTCGATGCTGTGGCGCAGCGACCCATCGTTCGACGGACCCGACATGCAGTTCATGTTCATCCACGTCCCCTTCCACCCGCCCCACCTCCAGGCGCCACCCAACAGCTACACGTTCGGGATCGCCACCGTTCCCGACAGCCGCGGCTGGGTCAGGCTCGCGAGCGCCGACCCCAAGGCCGCGCCGCTTATCAACCCGAACTACCTCGGCGAGGACTCCGACGTACGCCGGCTCCTACAAGGCATCCAGAAGGCGCGCGAGATCAACACCACAAGCGCCTTCTCCGAGTGGGGCACTACCGAGGTGCTCGCGGGCGAGCAGATCCAGGACGAGGAGGGCCTGCGCGACTTCGTCTCCAGGGGGACGGGGACGTACTACCATCCGGTCGGCACCTGCAAGATCGGCACCGACGACGCTGCGGTCGTCGACCCGGAACTCAGGGTCAACGGTATCGAGGGCCTGAGGGTCGCCGACGCCTCCGTCATGCCGACCGTCGTCTGCGTCAACACGAACGCTGCCTCGATCATGATCGGCGAGAAGGCCGCTGACTTGGTCCAGGGGACCGGCTCCCGCGAGACCGAGAAGACGCAGACCGCGTGATCCCGGCCCACCCTTCTAAGGGGATGTCGTGCTAGACGGCCTCCCACTCATAGATGCCCACGTCCACACGGCCAGGCTGCCCACGCTGAAGATGTCCCTGGAGGAGTGGACCGGGCACTTCGAAGGAGGTGTCGAAAAACTCCTGAAGCTCTACGACGACGAAGGGACCATGATCCCGGCCCGCTTCGACGAGTACATGGCCGAAGAGGGCGTGGACGTCGCGATCCTGTTCGCCGAGTACAGCCCTAAGTCCACCGGCATCCAGGCCGTGGAGGACATGCTTCCGATCCTCGACCATAATCCCGCGCGCTTCCGCCTGATGGCTAACCTGAACCCGCACCTGCACTATCCGCTCGTCGGGGAGCTGAGGCGCCAGATCTCCCTCGGCGCCCTCGGGCTGAAGCTCCACCCCGTCCACGGCTCCTTCGCCCCGAACGACCGGATGCTCTATCCAGCCTACGCCTTCTGCGAGAGTGAGAGCTTCCCCGTCGTCTTCCACTGCGGCACTAGCGTCTTCCCTGGGGCCACCAACCGCTACGCCGACCCCGCCCTCATTGAGGACGTGGCCCGCGACTTCCCGGACCTCACCATCGTCCTCGCCCACGGCGGCCGCGGCTGGTGGTACGATGCGGCGGCCTTCATCACGCTGATGCGCCCCAACGTCCACATCGAGATCTCAGGCCTTCCCCCCAAAAAGCTCCCCGACTACTACAAGAACTTCGACCTCGAGCGCCTGGCAAGGAAGATGATCTTCGGCACCGACTGGCCCGGAGTCCCAGGCCCGAAAGCCAACGCCCAGGCCGTCGCCGAACTCGGCCTCGAAGAGGACGCCCTGGCGAAGGTCCTTCACGAGAACGCCAGGCGAATCTACAAACTGAACCGCACAGACGACCCCGCAATAGATGCAGGTAGCTCGTGATGAAAGACACAGACCTTGAGTTTGACTGACCGTACAGTTATAGTCGTCGAGAGCGCGAACGAGGAAAGCGAGGAATGGTGACGCTGGTAACAGAAGAGATACTCCTTGACAGGATCAAAGATGGCAGGCTCATCGAGGACACTTCGCATGCCACGGAGAGGTACATCGAGGGGCTCAAGCGGGTGCTGACCGTCTCGGCCGACACCGAGCTCATAAGCGCGCCCGCGTATATGAACGCCACGAAGGACTTCTCGACGCTGCCGAGCGTCAACAACTACATCACGGTGATGGGGATCGTGCAGGACGAGCTCGGGCACGCGCACATCGCCTACAGGATGCTGAGGGATCTCGGCGTGGACACGGAGGAGCTCGTGTACGGGCGCACGCCGCGGCAGTACAAGTACCCTTACGCCTTCGACGTTCCGCTCGAGAGCTTCACGGAGCTCGTCGTCGCCAACGGGTTCTACGACCGGGCCGGGTTCACGCTGCTCTCAGACATCCACCACAACTGCTCCTACGGGCCGTGGAAGCGGGCGCTCGTGAAGGTGGACAGGGAGGAGAACTTCCACCTCAGGCATGGGGAGAAGTGGATGAAGGTCTTCTCCAGGGACCCGGAGAAGAAGGAAGAGTTGCAGCGGGCCGTCGACTGGATGTTCGTGCTGACGCTCGAGTGGTTCGGGCTACCCGACGGCATGAAGCGGCACAACGAGCAGATCGAGTACGGCTACAAGGGCTCGACCAACGACGAGCTCCGTCAGACCTGGATGAGCCACACGGTACCCCTTTGCGAGTCGCTCGGGCTCGAGGTGCCGGCACACTACGACGAGGAGCAGCAGAAGTACATCATAGACTGCCCCTTCCCGGCCGACTTCGTGGCCGAGGAGAAGCAGAGGAACTTCGAGCGCGGCGAGATCTCCTGGGACGATGTTCTCAAGCGCTGGAAGGAGCGCGGCCCGATGAACGAGCAGTACGTCGAGCACCTGCAGCGCGGCTACAAGGAACTGTACGCCAGCGAGGCAAGCTAGGCAGAAATGGAGACGACGCAGATTAGGACGGAAGAAGTAAGAGACGCGCTTCGGGAGGTTTTGGACCCGGAGTACCCGATCAGCCTCGTTGACCTCGGACTCATCCGGGGCATCGAGGTAAGCGGGAACCGGGTGGACATCAAGCTCACGTACACGTGCATGGGGTGTCCGGCGATGGACATGATCCAGGATGACGTCCGCGAGCGCATCCTTGAGATGGACGGCATCGACGAGGTGGAGATAGAGGTCGTCTGGCCCACATGGTCGAGAAAGGACATCACGCCCCTGGGCCGGAAGCAGCTCAAAGACGTGGGGGTCGTCTGATGCGCCCGGTCGAGAACTACGAGGTGTTCACGGCCCGGGTGGGCGAGGAGCACCCCTTGAGGCACAACGGCAACGTCAGGGCCTCGGAGGCGCGGGACGCCGCCGTCTACGCGCACCTGATGTACGACGAGTGGCGCTGGCGCGAGATGTTCGTCGTGCCGAGCGAGGCCATCGTCAGGGTCATCCGGCCCGCGTAGGAGGAGGCATGGAGAAGTATTTCGTCTTCGCGCGCACGGAGTACGACGAGCCCCTCGAGCACAGGGGGGACGTCGAGGCCGACGGTGCCGAGGAGGCCAGGAAGCTCGCGCTCGAAGAGTACGGGGAGGAGTGGCTGGAGATGTCGCTCGTGCCGGCGGGCCAGGTTTACTGGGCCAAGCGTGAGGAAGAGACAGAGGTGGGGGTGGAGGCGTGAGCGAACGCCCGGAGGGCACGGAGGCGGTCGCGCCGGGGCGGGGGGCGCAGAGCGAGTTTCTCGTCGACAACGACGACGCCCTGGCGGCGCTGGTCAACCTGATCGCGGTCATAGGCGACAACGAGTACTTCCTGGGACGCCGCGTCTCCGAATGGGCCGACGCCGGACCGTTGCTCGAATCGACGGCGGCGTGCGCCGCCATAACGCAGGACAAGCTCGGGCACTCCAGGGCCATATATCCCCTGCTGGAGGAGCTCCCTTGGCCGAAGGCGCCGACGGGTTTGCAGGGCGAGGTGGACCGGACGCGACGCTACTCGGTCAGCTTCCTCGACGAGCCGCTGCCCAGTTGGTCGAACGTCGTCGCGGCGCTCGCGCTCGTCGGGCCCGCCGTGAACGTCGTGCTCGAGTCCGTGGAGCATTCACGCTACGAGGCCCTCGCCAGGCGTGCCCACCGCATCCTTGATGAGGAGAAGCTGACGAGCGCCTACACCGAGAGCCTGGTGCGCCAGATCTCCTACGAAGAACGCGGCCGTAAGCTACTGCAGGAGCGCGTGGACCAACTGCTACCCGAGATGCTCTGCTGGTTCGGCCCTGACGGGGAGGCCGGCATCGAGTCCCTGAGGGCCGAGGGCCTGGCGAGCATGGGCAACGAGGAGATGCGCCAGAGGTACCTGGACCGCGTCGTCCCCCTGCTCCAGGGATGCGGCATAGAGGTTCCCTTAAAGCGCAACCAGAGCGATGACGGATGGGAGTACGAAGAGCTGCCGTGGAACCAATGGAACCAACTCCAGAGACGCTTAGAAAGATAGTGGCCGGAGAGCCCTCGGGCGGGGACGAGGAGGCGCAGCGAGTACTCTGCCCCTGGTGCGACTCGCACGACGTCGAGAAGGTCTCCGAGTTCGGGCCGCACCTGATGGTCTACTCGTTCATCTGCCGGGGCTGCCACAGCCCGTTCGAAGTCATCAAGCGATGACCGAAGCGACGTCCCTCGAGACGACCCTCGAAGGGGGAATCCTCCTCGTCGAGCTGAACCGCCCCGAGAAGCGCAACGCCCTGGACGAGGCGCTCCAGATGAAGCTTCTGGATCTTTTCGAGGGCGTCGCCACCGACCCGGAGGTGCGCGGCGTAACCCTGACCGGTAGGGGCGAGGCCTTCTCCGCGGGCGGCGACCTCTCCCGCTTCGAGAAGGACTGGAACCCGGCCGAGTTCAGAACGCAGAGCCACGAGCTCAGCCGGCTCATAGGCGCGATAGAACGTCTAGAGAAGCCGGTCATCGCGGCCATAAACGGGCTCACGACGGGGGCGGGCACCCAGCTCGCCCTCTCGTGCGACCTGCGCGTCGCCTCCGAGAACGCCCGCTTTCTGTACCGGGAGGGCATGATCGGCTTCATCCCCAGCCACGGCGGCTGCGCGCGCCTGGTCAAACTCGTCGGCCTCGCCCGCGCTCGCGACATCCTGCTCGGCGGCGAGGACCTTGACGCCGATGAAGCGTTCAGGCACGGGCTGGTGACGAAGGTGGTACCCCACGAGAAGCTGCTAGACGAGGCGCGCGAGCGTCTGCTTCACATCTTCAGGAGGGCGCCGCAAGCCTACGGGCTGACCAAGCGGCTCCTTCACCTGTCAGCTAGCGTGGACCTTGAGAGTAGCCTCTTCGCGGAGAGCCTGGCGCAGAGCTTGCTCGTTGCCACGGAAGACCACAAAGAAGGCGTGCGGGCCGCCCGCGAGCGGCGTGCGCCCCGGTTCGGGGGGAGATAGCGAGTGGCCCACTTCATTACTTTCGAGGGCACGGAGCCCAGCGTGCATCCCGGCGCGTTCGTCGCGCCGACAGCGGTCCTCATCGGGGACGTGACGGTCGAGGACGGGGCAAGCGTCTGGTTCGGGGTGGTCTTGAGGGGGGATTTCAACAAGATCGTCGTCGGCGCCGGAACCAGCGTGCAGGACAACTCCGTGATCCACACCAACGAAAGCCTGCCGACCACGATCGGACAGAACGTTACGGTCGGGCACCTCTCCTTGCTCGAGGGGTGCGAGATCGAGGATGGGGCCCTGATCGGGATGGGCAGCATCGTGCTGAACCGGGCGCGCGTCGGCCGGCGGGCGATGCTGGCCGCCGGGAGCGTGGTGAGGGAGAACCAGGAGATCCCCCCCGAGGTGCTCGCGGCCGGGGTTCCGGCGACGGTCAAGAAGGACCTTGGGGGCTCCTCCTCGGAGTGGGTGGAGATGGCCGCCCACGAGTACCAGTCGTTAAGGCTCAAGTATATGGGTAAGGTAGGACAGACGTCAGACAATGAAAAGGGAGGCGCGTGAGATGGCGCAGATACTGATCAACGGGGAGCAGACCTCCGCTAAATCGGGCGAGGAGATGCCCGTCGTCAACCCCGCGACGGAGGAAGAGTTCGAGACGGTGCCGAAGGCGGGTCAGGAGGACGTCGACGCGGCGGTCGCGGCGGCGAAAGAGGCGTTCAAGGAGTGGTCGCAGAAGGACCCTGACGACCGCGCGGCGGCCATCCGGGCGGCGATAGCGAAGGTAGAGGAGAACGGCAAGGAGATAGCGGGGCTGCTTACGAGGGAGCAGGGCAAGCCGTTCTCCGAGTCGACGGGGGAGTTGCACCACTTCCTGCACGGCATGAACTACTACGCGGACCTCGCCAGCAAGATCGAGGGCGTCTACGCTAACCTTCCGTCTGCGCTCGGCAAGGCCTACGGCATGGTCATCAAGAAGCCGATCGGCGTGTGCGCCGCCATCGTGCCATACAACTTCCCGCTGACGCTGATGGGTACGAAGGTCGGCCCGGCGCTTGCCGCGGGAAATACCATCGTCGTCAAGCCGGCGGACACCACGCCGCTCGCCACGCTGCGGGTGGTGGAGCTGATGCAGGAGTCGGGTCTCCCGCCCGGCGTCGTGAACGTCGTGACGGGGCCGGGCAAGCAGGTCGGCGAGGCGCTCGCCACCCACCCGGACGTGCGCAGGGTTGCCTTCACCGGTAGCACCCAGGTCGGGCGCAGGCTAATGCAGATCGCGGCTCCCAAGTTCAAGCGCATCTCCGCCGAGCTAGGCGGCTCCGATCCCGTCATAGTCTTTCCCGACGCGAACGTCGATGCCGCGGTTCGGGGCATCAACATCGGGCGGTTCTTCAACGCGGGCCAGGCGTGCCTCGCGGCCAAGCGGGTCTACGTCTTCGGCGAAATCTACGATGAGTTCATAGAGGGCCTCACCAAGCGAGTTGCCCGCTACGAGCTCGGCGACGGTATGGAGAAGGCCGAGAAGCCCAAGATAAGGATGGGCCCCCTCAACGCCTCCAAACACCGGGACCTGATCTCCGACCAGCTCCAGGACGCCCTCGACAGGGGCGCCAAAGTCGCCGTCGGCGGAGGCAACGGCAACGGCAACGGCTACTTCTTCGAGCCGACCGTCATCGAGAACGCCCCGCACGACGGCCGCGTGGGCCAGGAAGAGACCTTCGGCCCGCTCCTTCCCGTCTGGAAGGTAGACGACGTTGACGAGGCTATAAGGCTCGCCAACGACTCGCCCTACGGCCTCGGATCCTCCGTCTTCACGCACAACGTAAACTGGATCCACCGCGCCTCCCAGGAGATAGAGGCCGGCATGACCTGGGTGAACCAGCTCCACTTCGGCTACGACGAGCTCCCCTTCGGCGGCGTAAAAGAGTCAGGCATAGGCCGCGAGCACGGCAAGGAAGCAATAGAGCACTACCTGGAGCAGAAGTCCGTCGTTGTCGGCGGGCTTGGATAGCTATCAGCGGTCAGCTATCAGCCGTCAGCCAAATGGTGGCCGGCTTACGCTGTAGAGATCACGGTACGGAATGAGAAAGTGCAGCCAACCGGTCCGCGGCGAAGTGTCCGGCGGGTTGGATGCAACCAGAAAAGCTGACAGCTAGCGAAGCGACCGAAAGGAGCGAAGCGCATGGCCGTCGAATATTCGAGGGAAGGCAGCGTAGGGTACATCACGCTGGACAAGCCGCCGGCTAACAGTTACGACCTGGCGTTCATGGAGGAGCTCGGCGGGTGCGTGCGCTCGGCAGCCGAGGATGACGGGGCGGGAGCCGTGATCCTGCGCAGCGGCAGCGAGAGGTTCTTCTCCGCCGGGGCGGATATAAAGGCTTTCAACGCCAACGGCGTCGAGGAGAACATGGCCATGATCCGGCGCGCCCACGAGGGACTCTCGGAGATGGCGCGCACCCCCAAGGTGTTCATCGCCCAGATCGGGGCGACGACCCTGGGCGGCGGGCTGGAGATGGCCCTTGCCTGCGACCTCCGATTCGGCGCGGAGGGTGAGTACGTGCTGGGACTGCCGGAGGCGACTTTGGGCCTCCTGCCCGGTAACGGTGGCACCCAGCGTTTGCCGCGCCTTATAGGGGTGAGCAAGGCTCTCGACCTCATGGTGACGGGACGCACGATCTCGCCCTCCGAGGCCCACGAGCTCGGCATCCTCGACAGGCTTTTTCCGGCGGAGGAGCTGGAGGCAGAGACACGTAAGTACGCAGAGAAGCTCGCGGGCGGAGCGTCGGAGGCGATCGGGTCTATAAAGCTTGCGGTGTACGGAGGGATCGAGCGGCCTTTGGACGAGGGCCTGGAGACAGAGCGCACGCTCGTGGAACCGTTGTTCGAGAGCGAGGACGCCAGAGAAGGCCTCTCCGCGTTCATGGAGAAGCGCAAGCCGGAGTTTAGTAGGTAGTGTGTAACGGTTTGTTCTTGCCGTGTAAAATGGTGCAACTGTTTGTCGGTTCGCACGAGGACGGGGAGGCCGTTTACCCAACGAAAGGTGCAACCTAGGGGAGGTGCGGGCGCATGACGCAATCTGACAGTTTGATCCGGGCCTCCGACCACGACAGCGAGGCGCTGGCGCCGAAGCAGGCGCACCTTATAAGGAGTGCCTACAGGGTAATGGGCGAGAAGGGGATGAACGGCCTCTCTTTGCAGGACGTTGCGGACGAGGCCGGGGTGAGCAAAGCTATCCTTCCCTACTACTTCGATTCCAAGGAGAACCTGACGCTCCTGACCATGCGGTGGGTGCTCGCCCGCGTCGCCCAGCGCATCCGCGAGGCGATAGCAGAAGCAGACACCGCTGAGAAGAAGGCCTGGGCGATGATCGACGCGATCTTCGTGGGACCGGAATCGAACCGCAGATTCTACCTGGTCTTCTTCGACTTCCTGGGGTACGCGGCCAGGAGCGACAGGTTCGCCGACGTGAGCGCGACGTTCCACGAGATCTGCAACAGCCTTTACGCCGAGGTCGTGCTGCTGGGGCAGGAGGAGGGCGTCTTCAGCGATGGGGACGCCGAGGAGGCGGCGACGGTCGTGCGCGCTCTCGTTGACGGTCTCTTCACTCAGTGGGTCCAGGAAAAGGACTGGAAGAACTCGCACGAGAGATACCGCGAGACGTGCAAACGCTCGGTGCTGACCTACCTGACCGCAGGCGCGTAGTCCCCGTGGGCTGCCCCGCTCATCTTTCCACGGTCGTGTCGTGAGCGAGGTCGTGCGCCCTTCAACCCTTGCCACGCAGCCCATAGGGGAGACATCCCGTGTGGTGGAAGGCGTCCACCAGCTCAAGCTTCCGGTGCCTTTCCCGCTCAAGTTCATCGCGTCGTACCTGGTCGAGGGCAGGGATGGGTGGGCGGTGATCGACCCCGGCTTCGACTACCCGCCGGCCCGCGAGGTGTGGGAGTCGGAGGCGGCGCGGATGGGGCTCGACCTGGACCGGGACGTCACAAGGATCATAGTTACCCACCTCCACCCTGACCACATCGGGCTCGCGCGCTGGCTGGAAGGGCGAAGCAGGGCGCCGGTCTTTATGCTCAAGGACGAGATAGCAAACGCCAGGCACGTCTGGGATCCCGCGAGGGGTTCGGAGGACTTTCGTGAAGTACATGATGCGCTACGGCATGGACCCCGAAACGGCGGGCGCGACGGCGGGAACCACCAGGCTCGGCATACGCTTGCCCGAAAATTTGGTGCCCCTTCGACCCGAAGACCGGATCGAGCTTGGGGGGAGCGACGCGCGGGTGATTCACACACCCGGTCACTCGGACTTTCACTTCATTCTGCACGACAGTCGAGGCGGCTACTCTTTGTAGGGGATCATCTGCTGCTCGAGATCACGCCCAACATCGACCTCTGGACCTACACGGCCCCGCGTCCCCTGCAGCGCTATCTCGACTCCATCGATGGCCTGGGCGGCCTGGATGTCGACCTCATCTTCCCCGGACACGGCCCGCTCTTCCACGACCTCGACGGCCGCATAGACGAGCTCGTCCGCCATCACGAAGAGCGTCTCTCGGTGATGCATGGAGCCTTGGCGGGCGAGCCTGCGACCGAGTTCGAGATCGCCCGCCGGGTCTTCCCGGACGAGCTGAGCGACCACCAGCTCCGCTTCGCCGTCGCCGAGACGCTCGCCCACCTCGAGGACGACGGACGCGCGGAGCGCCTCGGCGGCGACGTGGTGCGCTACCGGGCCGCGTAGCCCATGCTGCCCGGCTACGAGGAACACCAGAGGCTCATCGAGACGGCGCGCGGCGACCGGCCGGCTGACCTTTTCGTACGCGGCGGCACGATAGCCAACGTCTACTCCGGCGAGCTGCACAAGGGCAACGTCGCAGTTACGGAGGGGCGCATAGCGTACGTCGGTGGGGGAGAGCGCGCCGTCGGACCCATTACCCGAACCATCGACGCCACGGGCAAGATCGTCGCCCCTGGGTATGTCGAGGCGCACTTCCACCCGTGGGTCCTCTACAACCCGGTGAGCCTCGTCGGGGCCGTCCTCCCGCTCGGGACGACCACCATCGTTTCGGACAACCTCTTTTTCTTTATGCAGATGGGGCCCGACGGGTTCGCCGCGATGGCAGACGATCTGCGGGACTTGCCTCTTCTGTACCTGTGGATGGCGCGCCTGACTTCCCAATCCAAATTCCCCGGTGAAGAGGAGATGTTCTCGTCTGAGAGGGTAGGGGCGCTGCTAAGGCGCGACGACGTGATCGGGACCGCCGAGGTCACACGTTGGCCCGCGCTTTCGGCCGGAGCCCCGGCCCTGATCTCCGGCATCCGGGCGGCGAAGGCGTTGGGTAAGATCGCGGACGGCCACACCGGCGGCGCCTCGGAGTCGCGCCTGCAACCCGTCACAGCCGCCGGCATAGACGCCGACCACGAGGCGATATCGAAACGGGAGGTGCTGAACCGGCTGCGGCTCGGCGTCTGGACGATGCTCCGCAACAGCTCCCTTCGCCCCGACCTGCCGGAACTCCTACGCGCTGTCACCGAAGACGCCGTGAGCACGCAGCGCCTCATTATGACCACGGACGGCCCCGCCCCCGAGTTCATCGCGGACAACGGCCTGGTAGACGGGTTGCTCCGCGTCGCCACCCAGAACGGCGTGCCGCCTTTGCAGGCGCTTCAGATGGTAACCATCAACCCAGCCACGCTCTTCCGGATCGACGGCCAGGTCGGCGGCCTGGGAGTGGGCCGCCGGGCGGATATCCTGCTCCTCCCCGACCTCGCCTCGTTCCGTCCCGAGACCGTCATCTCGTGCGGTCACGTGGTGGCCGAAAACAGAGAGCTTTACACCCCACTCCCGAAAATAGAGTGGGACTCGTACGGAAGCCGACCGCATTTCGGTGCCGACCTGGACCTGTCCGACCCGGCACTCTACGCCTTCAAAGCGTCCGGAACGGAGGTGCCGACGATGCACCTCACGTCCGCGGTCATCACGGAGCGCCGGGACAGGCGTGTTGCGAATGAGAACGGCGCGCCGGGCGATGACGGAGATCTATTACACGTGGCGTTGGTGGACCGAGGGGGCGGGTGGGTATCGCGGGCACTCGTTTCCGGGTTCGCGGCTAACCTCGACGGACTTGCAAGCACGTACAACACCACGACACAATTGCTGGCCCTGGGAAGAAACCCACGGTCAATTGCCCTCGCGGCCGGGCGCGTCAGGGAGTTGGAGGGCGGCATCGTAGTCGTCAGGGGTAGCGAAGTGGTCTTCGAACTCGCCCTGCCCATAACCGGCATGATGTCCGGCCTGCCATTCACCGGGGTCGTCGAACACAATCGGGCGCTGTCCCGCGTGATGGCGAGGGCGGGCTACGAGCACCACGATATCTTGTACACGCTCCTCTTCTTGACGTGCGACTTCCTGCCCGCCTTGCGCCTCACGCCCCTGGGCCTGTTAGACGTGAAGTCAGCCGAGGTGCTAATCCCGACGGAACACCAGCCACGGTCGGAGAATCCGTAAACTTGGGCGACGTTCGGCTCCCGCTTCCGGCCACGCAGGAATCGAGACTGGCGTAGGAGGTGCGCAAGGTACTGCCGGTGGTCGAACGGGTGCACACCGTCCCCGACTAGGTGGGCAACTGGGCCGCGGCGACGCGGGAGAGCCGGGCGTGGTGATTATCAGCGGTGGGGGAGCCGTGGCCTACGGGCGCGACGCGCGGGGAACCTCGCTCAGGGTAGGGGGATAGGGACACCTGCTGGGCGACGAGGGCAGCGGGTACTGGACCGGGCTCGAGGCCATCAAGGCGGTGCTCGGGTCCTGGCCAGGGGTTTCGGTCAGGACGCGCCTGGAGCGGGCGATCATGGAGAATTCCACTCCTCGATCGACCTCGTACACGAGGTTTTCGAAGGCTCTTGGGAGGGTTTGCCTGAGGCCGCTGTTCAACGTTGGGCGAACCGCCTTCAGAAGGCCGAACGCGCGTCAGGCTTTTCGTGCGTAAGGCTCGAGCCTTACTTACGCGCGGCGTTGCTGGAAGTCGGCGTGACGGATCCGTGTCTCAGAGCCAGTGTGCTCTCGAGCCACCTTGACGGGTGGTAATTCGTGTTATCGTCCGTGTCGAATGGCCGGCGGTATCCTCGGGCGTGGCGGCCCTGATCCTGGATAGGAGGTCAAGGTGGGTATCTCGGACGTTGGGTACGGTATCAGGACCGAGAGGTCGCGCGAGATCGCGGAGCGGCTGGAGCGTTCTATCCCCGGCGGCAACACCCGCTCCTTGGCCTTTTTCCCTCCTTACCCGCTGGCGATCTCCTCCGGCTCCGGGTGCCGCATCCAGGACGCGGACGGCAACGAGTTCATCGACCTCCTCAACAACTACACCGCCTCGGTCCACGGCCACGCCGTACCTGCCGTAAACGAGGCCATAAGAGAGCAGACAGCCCTCGGGACCGTCTTCCCCGCCCCCGGCGAACTGCAGGCCGAGCTCGCGGAGCGCATCGTCAGCCGGGTCGCGTCGGTGGAGAAGGTGCGCTTCGCCAACTCGGGCACCGAGGCCGTCATGATGGCCGTGCGCGCCGCCAGGGCATTCACCGGACGGGAAAAGTTAGTGAAGGCGGAAGGTGGCTACCACGGCATGTGGGAGCAAGTCCCGATGTCCCTGCCAGATGACTCGGACCCCTACCAGGCTGCCATACCTGAGGGGGTCCGCGAGCTTGTGCGCATGGTCGACTACAACGACGTGCCCCAGCTTGAGGCGGTGATGGAACGGGAAGGCGACGAGATGGCGGCGATCATCCTGGAGCCTGTAACGGGGACGGGGGTTTTCGAAGGGATCCACGAATACTTCGCGGCGGCGCGACGCCTGGCCGACAGGCACGGGGCGCTGCTCATCTGCGATGAGGTCATAACCCTCAGGCTCGCCCTCGGCGGTTTCCAGGAGGGCCTTGGCGTCTGTCCCGATCTGACGACGATGGGTAAGATCATCGGCGGCGGCCTCCCGGTCGGCGCCTTCGGCGGACGGTCGGACGTGATGGCAATCTTCGACCCCAGTACCCCACACCACCTCCACCACTCCGGAACCTTCAACGGCAACCTCATGACCATGGCCGCGGGCTGCGCGACGCTGGACCTACTCACGCAAGAGGAGATAGAGCGCATCAACGCCCTCGGGGAGCGCCTTGCCGATGGGCTGCGCAGTTTTTTGGCCGAGAGGCCCGAACTCCACGGCGTCGTGAACAGTTGCGGGTCCCTGGTCCACGTGAACTTCACCACGGAGGGCGAGGTACGCAACTACTCAGACCTGAACCTGGACAGTCCCGCAGCGGCCGGGTTCCACCTAGCGGCGATCGACGAGGGCGTCTACTTCGCGCCGCGCGGCTTCATGAACACGTCCACGGCGATGGACGAGCGGGTAATAGACGACGTGCTGAAGGCCTGTTCCCGCGCGATCGTGCGTCTCTAACTGGAACCCGATGCCTGAAGCCGCGGCTCTCGGCAGGTCCGCACCGAGTCGCTCCAGCTAGTCGGGCGCTGTTTCGCGAGTTTCGCTATCATCGTCGATCCCTTCCGGGATGTCCGCGGTGCCTTCGTGGACGTCGAGGGTGAGCAGGCCGTCCTCTGCGCCGGCGATCACCTTGTCGCCGGGCTTTAGGGAGCCGCCGAGGACCATGCCGGCCAGCTCGTTGTCCACGCGGCGTTGGATCACCCGCCGCAAAGGCCTGGCGCCGAATTCGGGATCGTAGCCCTCCTCGGCGATCAGCTCGACCGCGGCGTCGGTGAACTCCACCTCGATATCCTGGGCGTGCAAGCGACGCTGCGTCTGCTCCAGAAGCAGCCGTGCCACGTCGGCTATCTGCTCGCGGGTGAGCGCCCTGAAGACGATGATCTCGTCTATGCGGTTGACAAACTCGGGCCTGAGCTGGCTCCGTACGATCCCCATTACGTCTTCCCTGAGCTCCGCGAAGGACTCTTTCCTTCTCGAATGGGCCTGTATCCTCTCGGCCCCCATGTTGGAGGTCATGATGATGACTGTGTTCTTGAAGTCCACCGTGCGCCCCTGCGAGTCTGTCAGACGTCCATCCTCTAGGATCTGCAGCAGGATGTTGAAGACGTCAGGATGGGCCTTCTCAATCTCATCTAGGAGCAGGACCGAGTAAGGACGGCGCCTCACGCGCTCAGTGAGCTGTCCGGCCTCCTCGTAGCCCACGTAGCCCGGGGGAGCGCCGACGAGCCTTGAGACGGTGTGCCGCTCCTGGAACTCGCTCATGTCTATGCGCACCATCGCGGCCTCGTTCCCGAAGAGGGCCTCGGCGAGCGTGCGGGCGAGCTCGGTCTTGCCGACGCCCGTGGGTCCGAGGAACAGGAAGCTCCCTATCGGGCGGTTGGGATCGCCGAGGCCAGCTCTGGCCCGCCTTATGGCCTCGGCGATGGCACCTACGGCCTCCTCCTGTCCGATCACCCGCTCGTGGAGCTGCTCCTCGAGGCGCATGAGTCGGTCGCGCTCTTCCTGAGTGAGCTGGCTTACCGGGATGCCGGTGGCGCGGCTTACGACTTCGGCTATGTCCTCGGCCGTGACCTCCGCCATGAGCTGCCGCCCACCCTTGTAGGCCCCGAGCCTGTCCTGGGATTCCTGGACCTGGTCCTTCAGGTCCTGGGCCTTCTCGAAGTCCTCGTTGGCTACGGCCTGGTCTTTCTCCCGCCTTAGGCGCGCAAGCTCCTCCTCGAGGGCCCTGGTGTCCTTGGGTTTGGTCTTGGAGCGGAGGCGCACCCTGGCTGCAGCTTGGTCCACGAGGTCTATGGCTTTGTCTGGCAGGAAGCGTCCCGTGACGTAGCGGTCGGAGAGCTCGGCAGCGGCGACTATGGCCTCCTCCGTGATCTTGACCCTGTGGTGCGCCTCGTAACGGTCCTTGAGACCGCGCAGTATCTCCACCGTGTCGTCGACGGTGGGCTCGCTAACCAGCACGGGCTGGAAGCGTCGCTCGAGGGCGGCGTCCTTCTCTATGTTCTTGCGATACTCATCGATGGTCGTGGCGCCCACCACGCGAAGCTCGCCGCGGGAGAGCGCGGGTTTTAGCATGTTGGAGGCGTCCATCGAGCCCTCTGCCGCCCCGGCCCCAACGACCGTATGCAGCTCGTCGATAAACACGATGGCGTCCTCGGAGTTTTCCCGGATCTCGTCTATAACCTGTTTGAGACGCTCCTCGAACTGCCCGCGGTACTGGGTCCCAGCCACCAGGCCGGCAAGATCCAGCTGCAGTACCCGCTTGTCTGCAAGCGTCTCGGGCACCTCGTCGTTGACGATCCTCTGGGCGATACCCTCGACGATGGCGGTCTTGCCAACGCCGGGGTCCCCGATGAGGACGGGGTTGTTCTTGGTACGGCGGCTGAGGATCTCGATGGTGGTCTCGACCTCTTCGGCTCGACCGATTACCGGGTCGAGCTTGCCTTCCCTGGCCGCTTCTGTGAGGTCGCGGCTGTACTCGTCGAGCGTCGGCGTCGAGCTTGCCGGTTCGCGAGCCTTACCGCCCGACTCGACGCCTTGTACGACGGCACCGCGCAGCCTGGTGTGCGAGAGGCCGAAGCGAGAGAGGAGCCGGCCGGCATCCGACTCGTCGTCGGCGGAGAGGGCGAGCAACACGTGCTCGGGACCGATGTACGAGGCGCCCAGGGCCCTGGACTCGTCGTAGGCCGCTAGCAACCCCCTCTTGGCATCCGGCGCCAGGGTGGGGGAGACGTCGGTCCGCCCGCCTTTCTGGGCTTCTTCTTCGAGCTGGGCCTTCAAGGCGTCAGGGTCGGCACCCGCCCCTTCGAGCACACGCCGCACCACCGTGTCTTCGAGCGCGGCGTAGAGCAGATGCTCGCCCGTCAGGTCGAGGCTGCCCCACTCGACCGCCTGCTGGGCCGCGCGCTGCAACAGCTCGGTCGTGGCGGCGGAGAAGAACTGGGTCACGTCCACCTGTTCCGCCTGCCTCCGGGCGGTCGCCCCACCGCTTCCGACACCGGGACGCCCCTGGTCGAAGAACCTGTCGAAGAAGTCGTCGAAGAGGCTACCTCCCCCCAGAGGGGATGTCCCGAGCGGCGAGCGACCGCTCCTGGCCTCCGCCGCGTGCAGTTCGCAGAGGTACTGCACTGTCTGGCCCTCACCCGGAACTGTACGCCTGACCGCGACGACGGCCGGCCTCACCCCGCAAACGTCACACATCCTCGTGGCCATGGTCCTTTCCCTCCTACTCGAGATACAGCCTCCCCATTATCGCGCTCCTTTCGAGAGGCGGCAGCCGGCCACGCTGGCTACAATGGAAAATCTGCGACCGGGTGGCTACCAAGAGCCTGGAGGGCAACCGTTCATGACCGAACTGTCCATCGGCGGCATCCGAGTGAGAGGTGCCGACCCTACTCTTCCGCCTTCGGTTTGCCGTCGAGCGTGATCGAAGCCAGCAGGGCCAGCGACACGGCCAACGCCGGCAGCAAGAAGGCGTCGGAGAACGGGGCGGCCTGGAGTGAGTAGAGCGGATTAATCGCCCCGCCAGGCGCTCCGTACCGGGAAGCGAGGAACGCCCCGAGCACCACCGGTCCTGACCCTGATCCCAGGAAGAAAAAGAGTTGGTAGATACCGAGTCCTGTCCCTGCCACCTGGCTTGGGATCGCCTCCGAGGCGGCGTTGGCAGCGGGGGAGTTGGTCCCCGCGTAACCGATGCCGAGTAGAAGTAGTCCTCCGGCGACGACGTAGGGCGACGCGCCAACGGCGAAAGAGGAGACCATGAGCGCCGAGACGAGCATGTACGCGAGGCCTACCAGGAGAATGGTC
The DNA here is from genome assembly GCA_046733115.1 of Actinomycetota bacterium. Taxonomy (GTDB): domain Bacteria; phylum Actinomycetota; class Rubrobacteria; order Rubrobacterales; family Rubrobacteraceae; genus Rubrobacter_D. Next base: position 28,436 of record JBKPOM010000108.1, read on the forward strand.
CTCGGGCCGAGCCCGTCGGAGAGCTTGCCGGCGAACGGGGAGAGGACGGCCACACCGACCGCGCCCGGCGCGAGGACCAGACCCGCGGCGGCCGGCGAGAGGCCGTTTGTGCCCTCGAGCAGCAACGGTGCCAGAAAGAGGCTCCCTATGTTGGCGAATTGGGCCAGGAAGCCCACCCAGGCGGCGATCAGGAAGGGGCGGCTAGCGAAGATCCGCGGTGAGAGGAAGGGCTCCGGGGTGGTGCGGATGTGCCACGCGAACGCCGCCGCGAGCGCGGCCAGGAGCAGACATCCCCACACCAGGAGAGAGGATAGTCCCAGCGTCTCGGCCTGGGTGACGCCGAAGAGCAAGAGCCCCGCGGTCCCGGCGAGCAGCAGGCCGCCCGGCAGGTCCAGTCGGCGCAGCGTGGCGTCTTCCACAGGTTCCTCGGAGATCCTGTCGGGGAGCACGTAGACGGCGGCGGCCAGGACCAGCAAGGTTAGGACGAGGGTTACGTAGAACAGCGACTGCCAGTCCGCCACGCCTGCTATCACGCCGCCGAGGACCGGGCCGGCGGCGGCGCCCACGCCCACGCTGGAGGAGAGCGCGCCGAGCGCCGTTCCGCGCTGGCCTGATGCTAGCAACTTGGCGACCGAACCGAAGGCCAGGGCCGGGATGGCCCCGGCACCTACGCCCTGCAAGGCCCTCCCGGCCACCAGCACGGTCATGGTCGGCGCCAGGGCGCACACGGCCAGCCCCGCGGCGAGCGTCCCCAGCCCGAAGGCGAACGTGCGCCTGAGACTGAAGAGGTCCGAGACCCGCCCGTAGAGCGGGATCCCCACGGCGAACGTGAGCGCGTAGCCCGTTATCACCCAGCCGGACTCAGCCTCCGAAACCCCGAACTGGTTCCGGATCAGGGGTATCACCACGTTGACCATGGTGTTCGTGAACACCGAGACGAAGAGCGCGCAGATCATGACGGCAAGGAGGTGCCTGGTGCTTACCGCGTTCCGGCCGCCCTCGGCCACGCCATCATGCTCGGAGATCTTTTTCGCTCCTTCTCGATGTCTCTCGCCGCAGCACCAGCTATACCGAAAGCGGCGGCCCACTAATCACGAAGCGCCCCAGATGCTAAGGAAGACGAGATACACTTATTGGTGGGACCGCGCGACGGCCAACGACGGGAGGTGTGACCATGAGGTTGGCGATCTTCGGACCTACCGGCGGTACCGGGCGGCGTCTTGTGGAGCGGGCGATCGCAGAAGGGCACGACGTTACCGCTTTCGTCAGAAACCCCTCCAGGATCACAGCACGCCATCAGCGGCTCCGCGTCGTCGTGGGAGACGCCTTCGACCCCGCTGCGGTGCGGGAGGCGGTGGCCGATAACGAGGCCGCGATCTGCGTCCTCGGCTCCAGGACACCCAGCAACCCGCTCCACCCGCGCAGACCCGGGGACCCGAACGGGGTGGCTTCGGCCGGCACGGAGAACATCATCTCCGCGATGAAGGAGCACGGCCTGCGGCGCCTCATATGCCAGACGGCTTGGGGGGTAGGGGAGAGCAGACGCAATCCGGGGTTGGCCGGGGCGTTCTTCATGAACGTGCTGGTGCCGCCCCTGCTCAGGGACGAGTACGCGGACAAGGAAGCGCAGGAGAAGCTTGTGGGCGAGAGCGACCTGGAGTGGATCATCGTGCGCCCGATGATCCTGACCAATGGGCCATGGACCAACGACTACCGCGCGAGCATAGACCTAAAACCCGGCCGGCGCCCCTACATCTCGCGGGCGGATGTCGCCGACTTCTTGGTCAAGCAGCTCACCGACGACACGTTCGTGCGCAAGACGCCGGCCATCGGCTATTGAGCGGATCGCAAAAGGTCGAACCTATTGCGATCTGCGCTGTTAGCGGTCAGCCTTCAACCGTCAGCATGACGTTCTTGCTGATCGCTTTTCATCCCGGGCATGGGGAAGACCGTTACCCGACGCCCGGAGACCCCCCGGAGAGTCGAGGCTTATCCGGCGGGTATTAGGCGTCTTTCGTGGAGCTCCTCGTAGTACGGAACGCATCGGTCGTAGATGTCTTCGAGGCCTGCCGACACCTCCGTGTCGTCTTCTTGCGGCTGGCTCTTGATGCCGGTGCTCTCCTGCGCCTCCTCGTGCCACTCCGTCCACATCTCCCAGTCCGGCACATCGCCAGGTTCCCAGGACAGGGCTTCGCGCATGAACGGCACGTCGAGCTTCTCGCAGTAGGCCAGGATCGTGCCTTCGGGATCCGCCGTCAGGTCGGCGGCGTCTACCACGGCAGGTTCCTCCCCGTTGTGTACGGCCAGTTCGAACAGCTTGTGCTGTTGCTCGTAGCCGGTCTCCTCCAGGGTGAAATCGGGCCAGAATCTGTTGAGCGAGGCAATCACCGGTGCGGGGTTTCTGATGATGAACGTGTTGGTGAACCGCGAGGCGAACTCACCGCTTATGATACCCGCCACGTGGTAGGCCATATCCTTGAAATAGACCGGTCTCTCCTCAACCCTGAGCATCCGCTCCAGGATCTCCCCGTATCCGTACTCCTGCTTCGCCTCGGTTTCGGCGAACCGGCCGCTGCGTCGCTCCGGCGAGTAGTAGTAGGAGACCGAGAAGGGCTCGTGGAAGACCTTGAAGTCTCCCCACTCGACGAATACACGTTCGAGGGCCGTCGAGACGGACCGGGGCACCGCCCAGAGGGCGACGGGCTTGGTGTGGGGCAAAGCGCTCCCTTCGTCCTATACAATCGGTCACGGTCGATACTACTACAGCGGGATGGCAGAGATGAAGCCGGCGTTCAAAGGCAAAAGCGACGCGTACCGGGAGCGGATCCTGTCCCTGCGGCGCCACCTCCACCGGTTCCCCGAGCTCAGCGGCGAGGAACGCGACACCTCCGAGACGGTGCAAGAGAAGCTGGACGATCACGGCATCCCCTTCACCACGGGCTACGCCAGAACCGGCGTGCTCGGCGTGGTGGAGGGGGGACGTCCCGGCAAGACCGTCGCCCTGAGGGCGGACATGGACGCGTTGCCCATCCGGGAGGAGAACGACCACCCGTTCGTCTCGAAGGTAGACGGGGTGATGCACGCCTGCGGGCACGACGCCCACACGGCGATGCTGGTAGGAGCCGGATGGTTGCTCGACGACGTAAAGGAAGAACTGCCCGGCCGCGTGCTGCTCGTGTTCCAGCCGGCCGAGGAGGCCTCGCCGACCGGCGGGGCACGGCGGATGATGAAGGGGGGTGTGTTCAGGGAGCACAGCCCCGATGTGATCTTCGCCCAGCACGTGTCGCCAGATCTGCCCGTAGGACAGGTTGGTGTGCGCCGGGGTGCGATCACGGGCGCCTCCGACCGCTTCAAGGTCACCATCGAGGGCGAGGGCGGGCACGCCAGCAAACCCCACCAGACCATCGACGCCATAGTGGTAGCCAACCAGATCATCAACAGTTTGCAGACGGTCGTCAGCAGGGACGTGGATCCTCTGCGCTCCGCGGTGCTGACGGTGGGTAAGATCCGGGGCGGCACCCGCTACAACGCCATCGCTCAGAGGGCGACGCTGGAGGGCACGATCCGCACGTTCTCGCCGGATACCAAGGAGAGGGTGAAGGAACGCTTCCATGCCATAGTACGCGGCGTCGTCGGGTCGATGGAGGCTTCCGCACGCATCAAGTACCTGGTCGGCTACCCGGCGACCATGAACACCCCCGAATGGGCCGAGCGCGTCCGCAAGACGGCGCAGGATCTCCTGGGAGACGATGCGACGCCCGAGATAGAGCCCTCCCTCGGGGGAGAGGATTTCGGACGCTTCCTGCTCGAATACCCCGGTGCCTACTTCAGGCTCGGGACCGCGTCCTCGAACGACCCGGAGAAGAGGCGCCTCCACGACTCGCGCTTCGACATCGACGAGGCGGCGCTAAAACCGGGAACGGAACTCTTCGCCCAACTGGCCGCCGACACCCTGTACCAGCTCGAGGACCGGCACAACGGCGGCCGTTCGTGACGGAGCGGCTCTACCACGACATCGCCGGCTGGTGGCTGGTCATCTCGCCACCCGCGGAGTACGCCGAGGAGGCGGAACTTTACGTGGGCATGATCCGGACTTCGGCGCGCCGCCCGGTGCGCGAGGTGCTCGAGCTCGGCAGCGGAGGCGGAAACAACGCCTCGCACATGAAGCACGCCTTCGGCATGACTCTCGTCGAGCCCTCGGACGGGATGCGCGAGAACAGCCGCAGGGTCAACCCCGAGTGCGAACACCTATCAGGCGACATGCACCACTTGCGACTGGGACGCACCTTCGACGCGGTCTTCGTCCACGACGCCGTCATGTACATGACCACCGAGAACGACTTGCGCGCGGCGCTAGAAACCGTGGCCGTCCACCTCGCACCCGGCGGAGTGGCGCTCGTCGCGCCGGACGCAACCAGGGAGTCGTTCTCCGAGGCGACCGAACACGGTGGCGGCGAGGACGCGAGCGGGCGTCGGGCACGCTACCTGGAGTGGACGATGCCCGGGCCCGGCGAGACGATATACACCGTTCACTGCGCGTTCATGCTGCGTAAGGTCGATGGAGCGGGGCGCGTAGTCCACGACGTCCACCGCGAGGGACTGTTCCCGCGCGCCACGTGGTTGAGGCTCTTTCGGGAGGTCGGACCAGAGCGTGTTATGAACTTGGGCGAAAACCGCATAGGAATGCGGATTCCACGGTCGGCTTGGATCCTCCTTCGCGATCTCCGTTTCCCGCATTCCTAAGCCGTTTCTAATCGAGTTCATAACAGCCTCTAGATGCCGAGCTCGCGCCACGGACCATCGAGGGCAGAGAGTACGACACGTTCGACGCGGTGCCCCCTCCGGGGTGAGATCAGCGAACTCTCACGCAAATACCCAATCCTGCGTACGTTTCGATCCCTGCTGTTAACGGTCGCCTCCGAAGTTGCTTGCAAAAACTACGACGCGGAACACCCGCAGGAGAGTCGAGGCCATGAACAACCAGTACGATGTCCACGCCTGGAGCAAGCGGTAGCGCGAGGACGTTCTGCATAAGGTGCAAGCGCTACGGCTCACGAAGCGGGCGCGGAAGAATCGCGGAGCGGCCGGAGAAAGGGTCCGCCCTCCGCTTTCAGCACGGGCCGGCCTTACGGCCTCCACTTGTCAGCACGCTCAGGCTTCGCAGGCTCGTCAGCTTCGGGCCGCTCCGGCCTCCCCCGGCCGCTCACGATGAACCGCCGCTTGCGGCGGTCGGGTTCGACGCTCGTGGCGGCGCACCGAGACGACTTCCTGAAATAGAGGACCGAAGGGCCGAAGCGTGCCGACAAGCGAAGGCGAACCCGGACGTGCTGACAAGCCGCCCGAAGGGCGGCGTGCTGACAAGCGGAGGCGTCAGCCGGAGCGCGCTTCCTGTACGAGTTCGAGCACCTCTTCGGCGCAGCCCCAGGAGAGGGTGATGCCTGAGCCGCCGTGGCCGTAGTTGTGGATGAGGGGTACGTTGTTAGGGCCGTCCCCTCGTTCCAGGCGTATCGCTTGGCGGCCGGGTCTGAGGCCGACCTTGTGTTCCAGTACTTCGGTGCCTTCTAGTTGTGGTTCCAATTGCGTGCAGCGGTGCAGGATGCCTTTGGCGGTTTCGGGGTCGGGTTCCAGGTTCCATTCGCCCTCTTCGGCGGTTCCGCCGAGGACGCAGTCTGCTGAACGGGGTACTATGTAGGTGACGCCTTCGGGGTTGTCTTCGTCGAGGACGAAACGTTTTAGGCCGGGGTTGCGAACGCGGACGATCTGGCCTCTTATAGGTTGCATGGAGGCATCACTCATGAGGTCGCGGGCTCCGAGGCCGACGCAGTTGACGATCACGCGGGTCTCGCCGGCGACCTCGTCGAGCGAGGAGAGAGTACGCTGCTGCACGTTTCCTCCCGAGGCGGCGAGGCGGTCCATCAGGTAGGACAGGTAGATCGGCATCTCGACTATCGGTGCGACGAAGGCATGGCCGTCTTGGTAGCCCGGTGGCAGCTCGTCTTTGTGGCAGCGACGGACGCGGGGGACGGCGTCCGCCCACCAGGGGTCAAGGGCCGGTTCGTGCCAGATCTCCACTCCCTCGCGCATGAGGACGCCGCTCGCTGGGAGGTTGGATAGCTCTTCGAAGATTTCGTAGGTCCTGCGTCCCCAGAAGAGCACGCGGTCTTCGGGGTAGGCCTTGTACGGGTACCAGATCGCGGCCGCCACGCTGGAGGTCGTGTCCTGGGGCCACTCGGCCGTCACGATGTCGGCATCCAGGCCTGCCTCCCGCAGCGAGATGGCAGCCGTCAGCCCGATCACACCGCATCCCACGACTATCACGTCTGCACGCACCATAACTCCCTCCTCGTCCGACACACTATATGCCCTGGCGGGCCCTTCCGCGACCTCCTAAAAAGGCAAAGGTGTAGGATGTACGGGGTGACAGAGAGGAGATCCCGGGTTCGCCCGGGGCCGGTACCGTTCGGAGGGCAGATGGAGGAAAGTGCTACGAGTAAGGTGGGTTTCGTCGCTACGGATGTTCTGGCTCGGGCCGGGGTCAGGCGCCTGTACACCGTGCCAGGGGAGAGCTTTCTGGAGATTCTGGACGCGGCCGAGCGGCACCCGGAACTGGCCCTGATCTCGACCCGCCACGAGTCCGGAGCCTCTTTTATGGCCGAGGCTGACGCCAAGCTGACCGGGAGGCCCGCCGTGGCGATGGCGACCAGGGGAGTGGGGGCGTCAAACCTCTCCATAGGGGTCCACACGGCGATGCAGGACTCGTCGCCGATGCTTGTTTTGCTGGGTCAGGTGGAGACGGACTTCCTCGGCAGGGAGGCGTTCCAGGAGGTTGACCTTCCCGCGTTCTACGCCCCGATCACGAAGTGGTCAGCGACGGTGAACCGCGCCGACCGCCTCGTCGAGTTCGTCGTGACAGGACTGAGAATCGCAACCTCCGGCCGCCCCGGCCCCGTGATGCTGGCCCTGCCGGCCGACGTGCTGGGCGAAGAGGTCGCCGCGGACCCCGACGCCAGATTCCAGACCTCGCCCGTTGCGGGCCCGGAGCCGGAGCAGGTTCGGGCCGTCGTCCGCAGGCTCGCCGCCGCGCGCCGGCCCATCCTTATCGCCGGTGGCGGGGCGCGGGGCGCGCGGGAGGCTTTGATCTCCTTTGCGGAGGACTGGGGAGCCGGCGTCTACGCCTCGTTCCGCAGGCAGGACGTCTTCCCGAACGAGCACCCAAACTACCTGGGACACCTCACGCTCGGCACGCCGCCCGAGACCCTGAAAGCGTTGGAGGAGGCGGACCTCGTACTCGTGATCGGTTGCCGGCTGAGCGAGGTGACGACCCAGAGCTATTCGCTCCCGCGCGCGGACCAGGCGGTGATCCAGGTAGATGCGGACCCCGACGAGGTGGGGAGGACGGTCCCCGTTGAGATCGGCATGGTCTCCGACGCTCGGTCCGCCTTGGCCGCCTTCAACGCGCAAACACCTTCTCCGCCGTCTTCGGGGGGTTGGGTCGAAGCCCACGGGGCCTACCTCGACTCCAGCACCATACCCCAGGTCCGCTCTTCGGAGGGAATCGACCCTTCGCAGGTCGTCCAAGTTATGCTGGAGACCCTACCCGAAGACGCGTTGCTCACCAACGATGCCGGGAACTTCTCGATCTTCATCCACCGCTACTGGCGCTACAATCACCCAGATACCCAACTCGCCTCGACGAACGGCGCGATGGGCTACGGCGTTCCCGCGGCGGTGGCGGCGAAGCTCGCGGCACCGGACAGGACCGTCGTTGCGTGCTGCGGCGACGGCGGGTTCTTGATGACCGGCCAGGAGATGGAGACGGCGGTCAGGTACGGCGCTCCCATGACCGTCGTCGTGTTCCGCAACGGGCTGCAGGGCACCATAGCCATGCACCAGAAGCGGGACCTCGGCCGCACCGCTGGCATCGAGATAGGGGAGGTCGACCTCGCCGGTTACGCCAGGAGCCTCGGCGCCGAAGGCCACACCGTGCGCGATCCCGACGAACTCGCCCCGGCGCTGCAAGCGGCGGTGGCCTCGGACGCCGTCAGCCTGGTGGACGTGGTTACTGATCCCGACGTCATCAGCCCCACGGCCAGGCTCTCCGAGCTAACCGCAGAAACGACCTAACGAAGCTAGCCTGCGTTTCAACCCTCGCTGCCTTTGTCCGGGTGCGCCATTATGGAGGCTTCCACCGAGCCCGAGTTGGCCGCGACCTGCCGGATCATGGCCTTTATCAGCCGTCGCTGCCGATCTCCCCTGGCCTCACCGTAGAGCCTGCGTAAGCGCGACTCTTCCTCGTCGAGTCGCTCGGAGAGCGAGGATAGCCCCTCGATGGAAGCGGCCTCCAATTCCCTCTCGAACTCCTCGTCGTCCGACGCCATCGACCACTCCAGCGAGAGCCGCGCGGGAACACCGCCCCGCCGCATACCCGGATGTGGCAACAGGTCCTCCGGCTCTACCTCCAGTGCCACGGCCAGCTTGCGCACCGTGCCGAAGTGGGGACGCGAGATCCTGCCGTTCTCGATGCCGGAAACGGTCGTCGGGCTTACCCCGGCCTCCTCGGCGAGACGAAGCTGCGTCCACATGCGCGACTCCCTCAACACGACCAAGTTCTTCCTTACAACGCTCCTGTCCATCCGCTTCCTCTTCCTCCGAGATCAAAAACCAGCTTACCACGTCTTGAGAAAAAGCTGTAGAAAAACACAAAAAACTATCTTAAAATTGTTTATAAACTGTTTTGCAGGGGTATAATGTCCGTGCTGTTAGAAGGAGTGGCTCCTGTGAGGGCCGAAGAGAGCAAGGAGGTAGTCGAGATGGCTTTGAGTCCGTTCCGCGGTTTTTATGATATGCAGAGTGAGATGAACAGGATGTTCGACGAGGTGTTTGGCGACGTTGCCCGCAGGAGCGGGAGGCAGCAGGGGCATGCCCCGACCAGTTGGGCCCCGGTGCTGGACGTGTTGCAGGAGGACGGTGACGTCGTCGTCAGGGCGGAGTTGCCGGGTGTGAGGCCCGACGACGTGGACATCACGTTGCACAACGGGGTTTTGACCATCTCCGGTGAGCGCAAGGCCGAGGAGCAGCGCGAGGGTTCCGGATACTACGTACGGGAGCGGCGCTACGGCTCTTTCCGCAGGAGCATGACGTTGCCGCAGGGCGTGGACGAGAGCAGCATCAGCGCCCGTTTCGACGGCGGCGTGCTCGAGGTAAGGGTCTCTGGTGCGGCGGCCGTGCAGGAGCCAAAGCGCATCCAGATCGAGGCCGGCGACGAGGGCTCGAACAACGGAACCTCTGAGGGCTGAGCTACGCCCACAACCCGTCGGGACGAACCGGGGCTTTAGTAGCCCCGGTTTTTCTTTGCCGGCCGGTTACACTGGTGGCGCATGGAGGACGTAGAGCGTCGGATCGGGCAAGAGCGTGCCAGGGTCGAGGCCGAGTACCGAAAGGTTCTCAAGACCTCGGTGGAGTTCGAGCGTAGGATCAGGGACCGCTGGCGGGAAAAGTGTCGGGAAAAGAACCGGCGCATCGCCGAGTTGGAGGAGCGCGTCGCCGAGCTGGAGCGGCGGCTCGATGAGAATTAAGGCTTCGGGCTACGGGTGTCATACCAAGTCCGGGTAAATGCTGACGACACGCCGCGGTCCGCCACCGCGATGACGAGCCTCCTCGTGGTGGCAGTGGATTCCCGCTTGCGCGGGAATGACGCTCATGGGACGTCAATTCGCGCGAAGCTTGTCCCCGGGAGGTAGCGGCCTTTCCCGCACCTTTCCTGAAATCTGTAGCCCGAAGCCTTATGCTTGAAACCCGCGCCGGCGGAGATTACTCGTCGTTCAGGTGCGAGGAGACCAGGTCGGCGTAGATCTTCTGGGCATTCGGACGCAGGTGGTAGCCGTCGCTGTAGAAGTACTCGGGGTGGTTTACGCTTGCTGAGTACCAGTCGACCATCACGGCGTTCGGGAATCTCTCGACGCCTTCGGAGATAACCTCGTTGTTCGGCTCCTCCCAGGAGCGGGGGACCTTCACATTGACGAAGACGACCTTATCGACGCCGGAGAGTACACGCATGATCTGGTCGAACTCTTGTCTGGTGAAGGTGCCGTTGTTGCCGAGGTGGACGATCACCAGGCTCCCCAGCTGCCCCGTAGCGCGGCGTGACTGGAGGATGCCGATCGCCTCATAGACCTGCAAACCTACCTTGGCGTCGACGACCCCGAGACCTTTTACGTCCTTCTGCAGGCTCGGAACGGCGCCGAGCATCACCGAGTCCCCGATGGCGCTGACGGAGCCTGTGTACTTCGCGTCCCGGGCCGCCGCGTTGTCTTTCGGAGGCCTATCCGCGGTGGACGATTTGTGCTGGGGTTGTTGTGTAGTGTGGACCGCCTTCATGTTGGCGAGGTATTCGGGCTTCTCGGGTGGTTTGGCGTGGGCCACGGCCACGCCGAGCAGCGCAAGCGAGGCCAGGATGGGCACGGCGGCTCCGGCCCATTGGAGGCGGAGCCGCCAGCGTTGCGATCCTCGCGCCTCGCGGAGCATCTTCCAGGCGCGTCCAAGGGCGCCGCGGCGTATGGGCGTCTCGACGAAGCGGTACGAGAGGTCCGCCAGCACGATCGTTATGGTCAGGCGCAGGGCGAGCAGGGGTAGCCCGCCGAAGGGCACGTCCAGGTCTGGCCGGGTCACCATGAAGACCGGCCAGTGCCAGAGGTAGATGCCGTAGGACCGGACTCCGAGCCAGCGCATCGGGGCCGACCCGAGAAGGCGCGAGCCGATGTGTGTGTAAGGGTGGACGACGGCCATGATCACCGCCACCGTCGTCAACGCGACCAGCGCGAACCCTCCCAGATAGAGAAAGGGCTCGAACTCGCCGAGGTGCAGGAAGAACCAGGCGAGGGCGCCCAGAGCGGCGATGCCGAGGACGTCGAGCAGGAGCGGTGCCGTCCACCCCCAGCGGCGCCTGAACCGTCCCCGGCCGTGGGGCTTGAGCCTTTGGTGCCGGGTTTCGGCGGGACGGTACTTGTCTCCCGGCGACCACAAGAAGGCGAAGGCGGCACCGCAGAGCAGGCCCGTTGCTCGGGTGTCGGTGCCGTAGTAGATCCTGGACGGGTCCACGTCGGGCGCGTACAGGAGCGCCATAGCCACGGACGAGGCCGCCGCGCCCACGAGCGCGACCGTCAGCACGCGCCGGCGGCGCAGGCGCGTGGCCCCGAGGCCGAGTCCGACGGCCAGCACGACAGGCCAGATCAGGTAGAACTGCTCCTCTACGGCGAGCGACCAAAGGTGTTGGAGCACCGAAGGCCGTCCCACGGACTCGAAGTAAGACTCCTGGCCGAAGATCAAGAACCAGTTCGTGACGTACCCGACAGCTGCCATCACGTCGCCGCGCAGCCCCGCGACCTCGTCTGGTAAGAACACCACGGCGAAGGTCAGTGTGACCACGAGCAGCACGTAGAGCGCGGGCAGGAGCCTCCTGGCGCGCCTGAGCCAGAAATCTTTGAGGTTGATGCGGCCCTTCTGGCGCCACTCGGCGAGGAGCAGGGCGCTGATCAGGTAGCCGCTTATGACGAAGAAGACCTCGACGCCGAGGAAGCCGCCGGGGATCCAGTCCAGGTCGGCATGATAAAGGAGCACGGCCATGACGGCGATGGCGCGCAGGCCGTCGAGACCTGGGCTGTAAGAGAGCCGTACCTCGGGGGTGCCGGACGTCGCGAGGGCGCGTCTGGGACGCCCTTTTGCGCCGTTCGCGGCGTCTGTTATCCGCGGCTGTCGTAACATACGTCCCTTATTTTCCCACCCTCCAGGTTGAGGAAAATGAGAAAACGATCCTAGCACAGTCTCTAAACGCTATGCAGGGTCAACCGGGGGAAAAAGGCACTCATATCTAGTGCGTATTACGAGATCGTTACAGGTCTTCGTTGCCGGACCGGCTAACCCTCTCGCTCTTCCGGGCGCGGCTCGTGGCTCATGTCGGGGGCGCCGCTAAAGCTGGTTCTGGAGATCTCCTCGGGCTCCTCGACGTGCAAGAGGGCCTCTCCCAGCCTGTCCTCGTCGACGGAGGGGGGGAGATCCAACCTCGTAGCGAGCGTACTGCGTAGCTCGTCATCGGACAGGACGCTTACCTCGCTCTGGAGTCCTGCCATCTCTTTCTCCCCGAAGCCCGGACCTAGGTCGTTGACCATCAGGGCAATGAGCTTGCGTTCTCTTGTTTCGCGGTCCGCCATCTTTGCCTCCTCGAACGTTTCCGGCGTCCGAGTCTACAACGGAAGGGGGCTGTGTTCAGGGGGAGTCCGTAGGTCCGACGCCGGGGGCGGAGATTTCCACCCTCACCGCCCCGGCTTCTGCGTCGAAGGTGGCGAGTTCTTCGCCGGCGCGGGTCATGCGGGCGTGCTCGGAGCGGACGAAGCGGGTGTAAGGGGCTATGGCTTCCCGCATCCTCTCGATGGAGCGAGACAACTCGGCCTCGAACTGCCGCCTGACGACCTCGCCGAGGCGCTCGCGCAGGGCGTCCGTCTTCTCGCGGAACTCCTCGCGGGCCTTGCGCCGGCGGTTGGGGAGGATGAACAGACCGTAGCCGGCGATTATGGCACCGGCGATGATCCCCGTCACGTCCAGGAAGCGGGTCGTGGCGATGGCGACGACGACGGCCCCGATGCCGACGGCCCCGACCTCGAGCGCCGCAGTCTGGGTGACGGCACCCTGCAGGGAGAGCGCCAGCTTCTGGGACTCGCGCTCGCGGTCGTAGCGTTGCACCACGTCTTGGGCGTTCTTGCCGACGGAGCGTAGCAATTGGCCGCGGTTGTACTCGAAGGCGTCGCCGACCTCCCCGATCAGACGCTCGTCGTAGTCGGCCTGGCGGCGACGATTGACGTAATCGACGACCATGCGCCACTGCTTGAGGTTTCGATCTACCATCCAGTCGACGAGCTCGTCTACCCGCTCGTCCACGAGCTCCTCGGTGTCGGCGGCGACCTCCCGCTCGAAACGCTCGCTTACCCGCTCCTGGCGGAAGAGCTCGCGGATGTTTGCGAAGCGGATGTTCTCCTCCAGCCAGGCATCGCCCCGCTCGCTCATCCTCAAGACGATGTTCTCGATCTCGGCCATCCGCGCCTCGAAATCCCTGCCCATGTCCTCCTTGTAAAGCTCGAGCTGGGCCTCCACGTTCTCCGCGGTCCTGAAGTCCTCGTCTAGGAGTGCCAACCGCTCGTCCACCGCGCCCTGGTAACGCCGGTTCAGCTCTTCCAAGACCCCGAGCGGGCTCTCCATCTTGAGCCTGACCCTGCCCTCTTCGTCGAGCAGGTCCGTGACGTAATCTTCCAGCTCCGCGAAGCCGCTCGCCCGCAGCAGGGCATCGCGTTCCATGGTGTTCGTCGCGGCCTTCGCTTTACGGGCCAGTAGGGCGGAGACGAAGAAGATCGGGGGCGTCAGGCTGAGCGCGGAGCGTATGCCGCCGTCCACGAAGGAGCGGACCTCTTCCCTTTTCTCTTCGTCCGCCAGGAGGTCCGCTTTATTGATGACGAGCAGTATCTTCTTTCCCCAGTCGCGGATAAGCTCGAGGTAACCGCGTTCGCTCTCGGTCAGCGGCCGCTCGGCGGAGGTGACGAACAGCACCAGGTCGCTCCTCGGAACGAAGCCCCTGGAGAGCTCCTCGTGGTGGCGGATGATCGCGTTCGTCCCCGGCGTGTCGACGATGGAGATCTCACGCAAAAACTCGTTGGGATACCCTTTCTCGAATACCCCGTCTTTTCGAGCCCGCTCCACGGGTTCGTCGGCGTGACGAAGTACGGTGATGCGGTCCGTGGTGGGGGTTACGCCCTCTGCGGCAATATCGGCCCCGAGCAGGGCGTTCACGAACGCGGACTTGCCCGAGTTGAACTCGCCAACGATCACGAGCAAGAACATCTCTTCGAGATCGGCGAGCGCCCGCCTGACGAGTTCCGCGTCCTCCTTTGGCGCGCCGAAATCCTTCAGGAAAGAGATCAGACGCTCCAGCAGCCCGCGCTCCCTCTCTACCAACGCCTCGCGCCGCTCGCCGAGTATCCGCACCACTTACGCCTCCCTCTGTATGCAAGCATTATAGACGCCGGCTGGTCTCGCGACGCTTCGTTCCCATCAAGTGGAGAAGGCGTGCCGTTGGTCGTCGGGGTCGAGTCCACCGAGGGGTTGCACAAGGCGATACAGCTTACCGCACGGACCTCCGTCTATCTCCGCCGACACCGACAAAGTTTCCCCTTCGTCTGGCTGCGGCGAGCAGGAACGCGCTGACGGCCAGGCACAGAACTAGCGCGACGACCGAGCCTTCGATCCCGGCGCTTTCTCCAGACAGTAGTGCCGGCCCGCTCGGTTCACCTTGCAACAGCCCTTTCGCGCCTTTCCCTATGCCGAAGATGGCGTCCTGGGAGAAGTCCCACCCGAAGTGTATGCGGCGATGGGGAGCCACAGCCTCCGGGTAAGCACGTAGGCGGCCGAGAGGAGGATGCCGCCTCGGCCCCGACCACGATCGCGCCGATAACAGTTGCGCCGGGACTCGCGAGGTGCAGTAGCGCGAACAGCACAACGGAGATCGCCAGGGCCACCCACGTGCCAAGCCGCTCCTCGGTGATCCTGAAGACGATGCCGCGCAGGTTCACCTCCTGCACGAACCCCCTGCCCCGTCGTTGGCCAGCGAAACGAAGATCACGGCCAGGGAGTTCACGCCCAAAACAGCGTAAGAGCCGAACGCCCACAAAAAGATCACCGTGACGGCTACCAGCACCAGGCCGATCAGTGCGCCGAGCCCCAAGTCTACCGGCGCGCCGCTCCCCGAGAGCTCGTCCACGACTCGCTTCTCGACGAGGCGCACGTGGGCCCGGTAGACGAAATAGGCGACGAGCACGCTGACGATCAGGTAGGCCAAGTAGTAGAAAACGGGTACCGCGCCGCCGATACCGCGCCGCCGAGGGAGAGCACGCCCTGCAGCAGCTTCACGATCAATTGCGCCACGGCCACCGAACCACCAACGAGCACCGTGGCAAGCAAGATCCGGCCTATGGGCCCAAGGACGACCCTCCAGCGTCTTGCCCCTGTGCTCCGCTCACGCAAGATTGATCCAATCTACACCATACAAACTATTCGGTCCGGCTCTGTGATCGCCTCCCGGACCAGATCGTAGTACGGTCGCGCGCCGAGCCTCCGAAAGATCCCGGCCCCCTCCTCGAACCGGTCCTGGCCCTGCTGCGGATTCGGCCCACTTGTGTACATCAACCCCCACTCATACAACGTGCGAGCCTCGGCGTACGGATAGCGAAGGGAACGGGCGATCGATGCCGACTCTTTGAAGGTGCGCTCCGCATCAGCCCGCCTGCGCCGCCCGGCCAGCAACGTACCACGCACCCTCAGTAGCTCCGCGAGTGCGAGCCTGTTCTTCTGCGCCCTCACCCGCTCTACGCTCTCCAGCACCATCTCCTCGGCGCGGCCTTCGTCCCCCGACTCCAGGTTTGCCCGGGTAAGTAGTGGCAGCAGGCGCATTAGGCGCGGCTCGTCCGGGTCGGAGCCTTCCACGAGGGACGTCAGCCCGGCGAGTGCCGCTTCGGGCTGTCCTCGCGATAGCTCCTGTTCGGCAAGTGCCCCATGGCCACTCCGCAGCGCCTCTGGATACATGGCTGCGGGCGGACGATGCCGTGCCATGGAGGCGTTCATGCGGCGCAACGCGGGCGACGAGGCATTCGAGGCGATCGACCCTGAGGTCCGGAAGCGCCTGCTCGACAACGTCGCCCTGTTCTTCTCAATCGAGATGCCGGCGTTCGCGAGGTTCATTCCCGACCGGGAGCGCACGCGAGCCAGCGGCGTGCCGCTAACCGTCTTGGTTGGTGAGCAAAATCGCGACACCTGGTTCGGAACCGCGGCGGCATGGCTAGCAGAAGGAACGGGGGCTGACCTCGTGGAGATGCCCGGGGGACACGGGGGGTTCCAGAGCAACGCGAAGGAGCTCGTTTAGATGGTGCGCCGCGTAATCCGCTGAGACGAAATCTTTTGCGCGCGACCGCCACAGGGGCCCTCAGGGACCATTGCCGATAACGGGTCTGTAATTGGGAGTAGACGCGCGGCCCCGCCTTGCTTCATGGCGTCGGTGATGACGTAGCCTACGTAATCGGCTGGATCCTTGGGACGTCACCTGGAACTATGAAGGAGGACAGCAGGGGCCGAAATCGCACCAACTCGTTGGCTGCGAAGCGGAGTTAAGTCTGATAGGGAGAGCGGACATAGCCGATCTGGTCCTGTCCGCGATCGTTGGCTATCCCCATGAGCCTGCGGTGTTCAGGTGCTGGCCCAGCCATCGCCACAGGGCGCCGCTCGTCGACTGGTGCGAGAATTACCGTTGCCAAGAGATCAGGCAAGGCGATCAGGCAAGGCGAACGCCTACCGTAGGGTATAGGAGGACAGAATTATGCAGCAGGGAGGCGAGGATCAGGTCAGGCTCCCGGTTCCCCCGTTCGACGAGGAGACCGCGAGGCAGAAGGTGAAGGCGGCCCAGGACGCCTGGAACACCCGCGATCCCGACAAGGTCTCCCTCGCCTACACCGAGGACTCCAAGTGGCGCAACCGCGACGAGTTCTTCGAGGGCAGGGAGGCCATCAGGGACTTTCTGAGACGCAAGTGGGCCCGGGAGCGGGACTATAGGTTGGAGAAGAACCTCTGGTGTTTTACGGAGCACCGTATCGCGGTCAGGTTCGAGTACGAGAGCCGGGACGTTAATGGACAATGGTGGCGTAGCCACGGCAACGAGTTGTGGGAGTTCGACGAAAACGGTCTGATGCGCCGCCGCGACGCCTCCATCAACGACTACAAGATAGACGAGTCCGAGCGCCGCATCTTCTAGCAGGCGGTCCCCGGTCATCTGCTAGACTTCTCGGGATAGGAACGGTAGCAAGGAGAGGGCGATGGTTGACCATCTCGTGTTTTTCGCCGTTAGGGAGGATGCCTCGCAGGGGGAGGTCGAGGATCTCGTCGCTTCCATCCGCGGCTTGAGGGACGATGTGCCCAGCATCATCGACCTCGCCGTGGGCGAGGATTTCTCGGGGCGCTCAGGCGGCTACACCCACGCCATCTTCGCCCGCTTCAGAGATACGGCCGGGCTTCGTGAGTATATGGAGCATCCCGCCCACCTGGCCGTCGCCGAGAAGCTCGACGCCACCACGACGGGTCGCATCGTCGTCGACTACGAGTCCTAGATCATGGACAGGCCGGCCTACGAGAACATAACGGCGAGCGGACTGAAGGCTAGGCTGGATGCCGGAGACAGGCCTGTGCTGCTCGACGTGCGCGAGCCGTGGGAGTTCGAGCTGGCCCGCATAGAGGGATCGACGCTCATCCCCATGTCGGAGTTGGGGGAGCGTTTCGCCGAGCTCAACCCCGGCGCAGAGACGGTGGTGATCTGCCACCACGGTAACCGCAGCTCCTACGTAACCCAGGCCCTCCAGAGGGCCGGCTTCGAGAAGGTCCGCAACCTCGAAGGCGGCCTCGACGCCTACTCCTTCCTGGACGAGTCCGTTCCGCCCTATTGAGAGACCACTGGACTAGTTGAGGGGTTCTATTGTCAACGTGCCATACACTGGGTCATCGCCGTTCATCGCCGTAGTTGTGTTGGTCGTCTTCGTAATGATAGCCGTCAACGACGTGCGTGTGCGGTGGGTGGCGCGAAGTGCCGGACGGTCGCGGCCTTTAGACTGAGAGCGTTGTGGGGGAGATAGATCTAAAGCTGGGCGACGGTCGCACGCTGCACGCGTACGACCCGGGCGCGGACGACGCGGACGGCCGACTTGCCGTTTTCTGGCACCACGGCACGCCGAACATCGGTGCTCCTCCCGAGCCCCTCTTCGAGGGCGCGGACCGGCTCGACATACGATGGGTGTCCTACGACCGGCCCGGGTACGGTGGATCTAGCCCCCACCGTGACCGCAACGTGGCATCGGCGGCCACCGATGTCTCCTATATCGCTGACGCTTTAGGCATAGATCGGTTCGCGGTCATGGGCCATTCCGGCAGTGGTCCGCATGCCCTGGCGTGCGGCGCACTGCTGCCGGAACGGGTCCTCGGCGTGGTTAGCGTGGCCGGGTTGGCGCAGTTCGGCGCCGAGGGACTCGACTTTTTGGCGGGCATGGTGGCCTCTGGCGTGGCATCGCTGCGCGCCGCAGCGGAGGGACGCGAGGCGAAGGAGCGCTACGAGGCGCCGGCGTCCTCGTCAGCCGACCGGGGTTCATGCCGGCCGATCTCGTTGCGCTCGAAACCGAGTGGTCCTGGTTCATCAGCGTCGTCCGTCCGGCGACGAAGGACGGCCGCGGCGGGCTGATAGACGACGATTTGGCAACCGTCACCCCGTGGGGTTTCGACTCCGCGCAGGTGATCGCGCCGACCCTGTTCCTGCACGGTGGCCGGGATCGGGTCGTGCCCAGCTCGCACAGCGAGTGGCTCGCGCGCCACTGCCCCTCGGCGGAACTGCGGCTTTGCCCGGAGGACGGGCACATCTCGGTCCTTGGTTCCGGCGCGGCGTCCATGGAGTGGCACAGCGAACGCGCCCACCAAGGCTGAGCTACACGTGACCGCCCGCAGATGTGCCGCACAGAGATCCGAACACGCAGGAGGATCGGGACTCCTCTATTGGTCCCGAGCCCCTTTAGAGGTGGGCGATGCGTCTTCTCGGTTCCCACCTGTTTTCCGTGAGACCCTGGCGGGCGGGGTATATCATCTAGTTGTCACGTTTCGCGCTCCTCATCACGTCTCCATGATGGCAGACCGAAGGCACTGGTGGGTCGCTCAAATGCATGATCTTTGGATAGTCAATTCTGCGTAGGGATGCCGGGTTTTCTCTGCCTACTCGCGAGCAAAACGCCCGAGCATCGGGCGACCCGTCGCGGTGCAGATAGAGATGAGATAAGCTTTCCTATTGCGTTGGTTGCTACGGGGCAGCGGGCTGATTGGAAGGGGTGGCGGTGGGAAAATGGGTCTGTTCTACGAAGATATGATGTACGAGCGGCAGGCGACGGCAACACTCGGCTACGCTTTCTATGGCGGTTCGGAAGCGGGCGAGTGCTTGGCGACCGTCCGCGGGATCGAGGAGGGCGATGCGGATAGCTGGTACCGGGCGTGGAACGCCACCGCCGACAGGCTCTTCGAGTTGGCCCAGAAGAGCGCCGCGGCGGGGCACCGGGTGAGCGCCAGGGAAGCGTACCTGCGCGCCTGCATCTACTATCATGCCTCGTACCCATTCCTGTTCGGCACTCCGGTGGACCGGCGCCTGATCGAGGCTTTCGACCGTGAGGTCGACGCGTTCGAGAAGGCCGCCGCCCTCTTCGAGCCACCCGTCGAGCCGGTCGAGATCCCCTACGAGGGGACCACCCTGCCCGGCTACTTCTACCGCGTGGACGATTCGG
>JBKPOM010000109.1:0-8563 GCA_046733115.1 Actinomycetota bacterium
TCCGCCAGGACCAAAGAGGCTTTAGTAGAGGCGATAGGAGCGGCGCTCTCTGAGATCAGTGCCCAAGACGCCCGGGGCTTCTTCGAGCATGCCGGATACCGCCCTACGGCTCACCTACTGTGAAACGTGCTGTAAGGGATAAGAGGACGGAGTAGACCCTCCTCGAGGTGGCAACATCCTCTGGTAGTTTGTTGATTGCCAAGAGGGTCCCCTGCTATCTAATCGACGGTCTGCCGTGGGGGAAGGAGGCAGGAATTATGGGCCCCGGTTCATCGGCGAGCTAAGGCCGCCCTGGCCTAGATGTGTGCCTAGAGAGGCCGTTTCTAGGGCTTGTACGCTAATCTGGGTCGTCGAGGACGAGTACTACGGCTTCGAGGGGACTCTACGCCGCTTTGAAGCCACATCTGTCCCGAGCGTGAGCTCTACCCAACCCACGTCTTGCCAATCCGCGTCTCCACCTCCACCGGCACACGGGGCCAATCGACGCTGGGACCGTTGAGCACCTCATTCATCCCGTCGATCATGGCCTTCTTAAGCCATGTCTCGGCCTTCTCCGCGTCCCCTTCGTCGCACTCGACCAGGATCTCGTCGTGCACGCAGGCTACCGGCATTGCCCTGGGGCACTCCCCGCATCGCTCCCAAAGCAGGGCCAGGGAGAGCTTGAGGCCGTCTGCTCCGGTTCCCTGGACCGGTGCGTTGAGGCGGTCGGTTAGCTTCTCGATGTTCGTGCGGCGCCTGCCGGTGAGCGTTCGAGTCTGTGTTTCGCCGTGGTGCCAGGCTCGCCTCTCGTGATCGTGCCACTCTTTCAGACCGGGGTAGGTTTCGAAAAAACGCTTGCGGTAGGGGGTAGCCTCTTTTAGGCTCATATGCGCTCCGTAGCTCTTGAGGGCGTAGACCCGGAGCCCTTTTGCTCCCATTCCGTAGAGGAGGCCGAAGTTGACCGCCTTAGACAGCTTACGATCATCCTTACTGATCTCTTCTCTCCCGGTAAGACTTCGGGCCGTGAGCGTGTGGAGGTCTCGGCCTTCGGCATAGTCGGAGAGCATCTCCGTATCGCCTGAGATCTTGGCCGCGATCCGTAGCTCTATCTGAGAGTAGTCCGCGATGACGAAGAGGCGGCCTTCGGGCGCACTGATGTAGCTTCTAAGGGGACCGCTTCTGGGGATGTTCTGCAGGTTGGGGTGATCACCGGCCATCCTACCTGTGGCTGCCCCTAGCTGACGCCAGGAGGCGTGGATGCGTCCGTCCTGATAGTAGCTGGGCTCCAACCATCCTGCCCGATAAGAGCTCGCCGGCTTCGTAGCACCTTGAAAACGGAGCTTCTCTACCGGAGCAGCTGGCCTACTCGGCAGGTCGTGAGGACGGCGTTTTAGAGTACATCGAGGACTGCTGTAACATCCGCAGGAGGTACTCAGCTCGAGGGCATTTAAGCCCTGCTGAGTTCGAGGAGATTAGACCGGGAGAAGAGGACCCTGCGTGACGAACTGTCTACCTAACTGGTTCTTCCGCACTTTCGATGATGATCGGTTTGTGCAGGTTCTGATAGCGAGCTTCTCACCAGATTGACGATCTGCAAAGCATGTTGCTACCGTTTGACAACGTTTTCAGCACGATCCAACAGCGAGTTGATAGCCTGGATTCTCTCGATCAGCAGAATTGCAGAAGAACCACCTAACTGGGGAAAGTCCACTTAAGATTCCTCCAACTCCACGCACTCACCCCAGCTCGGACCATAGCCGACCTCTGCAGTGGTCGGTCCACCAAGCTCTTCGCCCAAGATCTCCTCTATGGCCTCGCCCATCTTCGCCTTGAGCCACAGCGCGACTCCTCTGGCCTCCTCCTTAAGGCATTCCAGGACCAGCTCGTCGTGCACCGAGAGCAGAAAGTGGGTACCACCAGCTCGTACGGCACATGGTCGCAGTCGATGAACCACGAGTCTCCACCGTAGTGTAGGGAGATCATACGGATCAACGCGTGTCTCTTTACTCATCCCCGCCCCAGCTCCTAGCGGTGTCGCCCTCGGCGCAGTCCTCGGTGGCGAGATCATCTCCTATGAGTTCCCAGGTGGCTTGGCGCATGTGGTGCAGAAGCCACTCCAGGACCTCCTCCGATTGCTCCCTGGGGCACTCTGCTACCACCTCGTCGTGGGTAGTGATGATGATGTGCACCCGGGGAAAGGGGTTGTCGAGAAGCTTGGAGAGCGCCAAGTAGAGCATGTCGGCACCGCCTTGCTGGATCGGCCCGTTCAGCCGGTCGCAGTAGTTGGGCTTGCCCTCCTTGCCCCTGGAGACGTAGCGCCTGCGACCTAGGAAGGAGGTCGTGTACCAGGCGCCGGCCTCATTACCGTTCCGAGAGCCAAAGGACTTCTGCCACCTATGTACCTGCGGCCAGGCTTCTTCGAATGCCCGCTTCTCCTCCTTCGCCTGCTCGTCCGGGATGAACTCCGCGGTATCCTCGTAGATGGACTTCTGATAGCGGGGCCAGCCCGCCCCGTAGGAGAAGCCGTAGTTGGCCCGCTTGCCGGCGGCCCTAAACTCCTTGCCCTCAGGTGTGCCCTTCTCCAGCTTGCGGCCGGCTATCTTCTCACCGACGAGGAGGTGGGGATCCTTCCCTCCCTTGGCCTGCTCTGAGAACGCGCCCAGGAGGTTCTCATCCTGGGTGACGTGGGCGAGAATTCTCAGCTCCTGGGCGCTGTAGTCAGCCTTGACTATGCTCCAGCCCTCAGGAGTCCGGATGCATGACCTAAACGTGGTGTCCTCGAAGCCCTCGACGTCCCCGGCCTTGGCGATGTTCTGGAGGGCCGGCCCCGAGTAGGCGCTGCGCCCGGTGACCTGGGAGAAGAATTTCACGTTCGGGTAGAGGCGCCCGTCCTCGTAGTAGAGGTCCAGCCAGCCGCGCGTGTTGCTCTCTATGTCGGAGAACTTGAGGTACTGATCAAGAGCCTTGAGGAGCAGGGCGCCGGAATTCTTTTTGAGGTAGGCCAGGCGCGTGTGTTTGCGCAGGTCCGGGAGGGGCGTGCCGGCCATCGCCAGGGCCCTGAGGGCACCCTTGCGCCCTATATGGTTGCCGTAATTATCGACCGCATCCGGCTTGTTGTGATTGCGCCACACCCACCTCTCACCTTCCGGGTGCTCTGGGGCGTGCTCCCGCAGCTGGGCATCCAGGACATCGAGCTTCTCCTGGAGGCGGCCCCGCATCTCCTCATAGAGATCAGCATCAAAGGGTACCCCGCGAACCTGCTGGCGCATATACAAGGGGTAAACCTTCTGGAGCAACCTGTAGGCGGCCAGCATGCCATCCCTTTTTACTTTCTCCAGCAGGTTGTGGTAGAGGGGTATTAGGTGCTCCACATCATCGGAGGCATAGCGTAGCCGGGCTTCAGTAAGCGGCTGGCCCCAGTGGTGATCCGTCTCTTTCGGGATCTCTACCCCTATCTCACGTATTAGTACGTCGCGGATGTTGTGTTTGGGGTTCGCCGTGGCCGTGCCCCCGTTCTTGGCGGCCACATACTCCCACTGTCCGGCCCTGAGCAGCCTGGAGAGGACCATGGTATCCCGGACATCCTCGTCGATGAGGTCCACCTCGAACGCACGCTTGATCCTGGGCAGGTCGAAGGTGGCGTTGTGGAGGTAGAGGGCCTTGCCTCGGAGCTCCCGGAGGGTCCTGGCCACCGCGTCCCGCGTGAGGAGCGCGGCGTCCAGGGTGTAGGTTTCGCCCCCGGCGGAGAGCTGGATGAGCCGGATGGTACCCCGCACGAATGAGAGGGCCTCCTTCTTGTGCTTCTCCCGTTGGGAGGAGGCGCCGTAGGTCTCGATATCCAGGCACACCCCTCCCTGGGCGCGAATCCAAGAAGCTACCCGGTCAAGTTCGCGGTCCTCGAAGATCAGGTTCGGAAAGTTCTCTTTGAGTTGCCGGCTTGCCGTGAGAAGGGGGTCCTCCTCGGCAGCCGGTGGGGTAGTTTTTCGTATTTCTTCGTAACCCTTAGTTGTCGTTTTTTGGGGATCTCCTCGACCGCCGGCGAGGTGGTGATCTCCCCGAGAAACTCTAGTGCTTTGTTCAATATGCTCTCTGACACGAACCTCCTACCTCTCAACTAAACCCTACGAAAAAATACGAATTAATTACTCCGGGACCGACCCAAACCAGCGCTCCTCGGGGCGACCGGGCCCGTCGGGCTGCCTCTTCTCGACCCTGGCCCACCCGTCTTGATGCAGCTGTTTCAGGGCGGCCCTGATCCTGGAGGCCTTAACGTTGCGGTTGAAGTGGTTCGAGATCTCCGACAGAGACAATCCCTGCTCCGCATCCTGGAGGGCGTGCAAGATCTCGTCAGCTACGTCATCTCCGGTGCGAGCCTTGAAGATGAGGTAGGAGCTCTGCCTACTGTAATCCCACAAAGAGAGCCCGGCGAGCAGGTGCTTGATTTGGACCTCCCGGCTACACTCCAGGGCCGCGTAGATCGTGGCGAACCTCCTCACCTGTGCCTCCGCCCTGGAGGTTACAGCCCCGAAGAGGCCGACCTCCCCCTTCGAGAGATCGGGGTACAGGACCTCCCAGAGTTTGGTGGCGGACCGGCCCCCGTACTCCTCCTCCGGCTGCTCGGAGAGGTGGATGTGTCGCTCATTCCTCCCGAACGCTATAGTCCGCCTCAGTCTCTCTACCAGATCCTCGGAGAGCACGTCCTCCTTGCCACCATGCGGCAGCAGCTTGCTACGCCTGACCAGGAGGAAGAAGAAGCGGTTGCCGACGCCGCCGCCCAGCTTCGCGGACGTGAGGTGCTTTATGAGCTCCTCCTGGTTGGTGTGGGCCGCGATGGTGATGTGGCTACCCGTGGAGCGCTCCGGGGAGTTCTTGGTCAAGGTCTGCAGGGTCGCGTTATCCCAGGCCATCCTCAGGACCACGGAGAGGGTGTTCCCCTCCCGCTGCATAACGGTCAGGGGACCGGCGAACTCCGGCTCGGTGAGCATGAGCCTCTTGTCTATGACCCCGTCGTCCACGACGACTTCCTCGTCCTCTCTGTTGGTCTTGGTCTTCTTGTCGCGGACGTGGTAGATGAGGCCCTCCCCGGAGGAGAGACCTTGGGCCTGGCAGTTGTAGTACCAGTGCTCGTCCACCTGGGCTAGCACCCTGTTGACCCGGCCCTGCGCAGTCCCCTTTCGGGCGAGCGAGGACTCCCCGACCAGGACCGGCCACACCTTGCAGTAGTGGGCGTCCCCCTCCACGACAAAGTGCGCCCCCCGGCCTATCATGTTGCCGTAGGCGCTTAAGAACAAGGCCAGGATGGCCACGGGGTCGCTCTCGGTGTTCGGGGAGATGGCCGCCACAACCTCCCCGGCTATGCCCTGGAGGGCCTGCCGCGGGAGGACCGGCCAGTCCTTAGGAGGGAGCCGCCCGCCCTCGAAGGGCAGGATCTCGAGGTCTTCCAGCCTACCCCCTCGCGCAAGATAGTCATCTATTCCCTGCTTCGAGCGGTCCGCAGCCGAGGGGATCCGGACGATGTTAACCGACATGACCCATCCTCCCTTCCAGCGCCCTGGCGAGGGCGTCCTCGGCGAGTCGGACCTGATAGTTAGCCGCGGCGTCCGAGTCGAAGGCTATGTTGACCTCCCGGCCCATAAGAGGGATGCCCTCCCAGTCGAGGATCATCTGGCCATCCTTCTTCCAGTTCCAGACGCCCAGCAGCGCTATGGCCACCTCGCCCCGAGAGAGCAAGGAATCCGCCTTCTTCTCCCCCTCGCAGAGCCATAACACTCGAGAAATGTCCCTCAAGCCCTCGAGTGCCGGGAGTGGGATGTCCAGGGCGACGTCCACACTCCTGGGCTGCTCATACTTGATGACCTTGCCGGGCTTCTCGGGATCGGGCCTCGGGTCGTCGCGCCTTATCCTGGAGAAGCGGATCTTGCCGTCTATCCCCCGCACCGGGATCACGAGAGCCGGAGTCCGGCGCTGGTTCTTGGCGAACCCGAGGTCTATTAGTTCGTCTGGGTCGGTGGCGGTCCAGTATCCGCGGGCTTGGATGATCTCCTCCGAGATCTCCGATCCGGAGATCAAGGTTTCCATATGATGGGGTGCTAAATACTTCTGGCTCCTCTTTAATGTCTCGGATTGCATGTATTAGACCTCTCTGAAACGCAGAGGGCGGGGGTCGCTTTAGACCCCCGCCCAAAACAAACGTCTACTTCTTCTTCGGCCCTTTGGCCTCTTCGGCGGGGGCAGCGAGAAGAGCCTAAGCTGCACCCATCCAGAGCCGGAGCCCATAGGCTGCATCGTCTTCAACCTCGGGCTTGGCACGGCCCTTGCTACGGACCTGGCTAAGTCCCGTAGTCCGGGCGAAGGTGCCCCTATCGGTCTTCTCATTCGCGGACGGATCTTTAGCTCTTCGGAGATGCGCTCTACCTTGACTGAGAGTATCTGCTTGATCGCTGCTGTCCGCTCTTTCGTGTACAATGCAACCACACCTTCTGTAGGAGGCGGGGCCGTCCCTAAAGCGGCCCCGCAAGCTGGTTTCTACTCTCCTCGGTACTTGTGGACGGCGCTCACGTTGTCGAAGGTCCGACCGTCACGCTTTACGTTCTCGACCATGAGATGGTGTTTGCCGCCCACCAGGTCCTCGGTGCCGACCTGCTCGCCGGCCTCCAACTCGCGGCTGAGTATGTTCTCGACCCACTGGCGTGGCTTGGCCTGCGGCCCGAAGTTAGTGGAGGAGTTGGCGAACACCTTCTGGCCGGCATACGGTCCATCAAGGATCTCCCAACTCCACCGCCTGTACTCGCCGTTGGCACTTTCGCGCGACTCGACATCCAGGAGCTTGCCGACGTACAGTCCTGCTGGCAGAGGCTCGTAGTCCTCAGCAATGAACATAGCTGTCGTTTCCTTTCTTGGCTAGATTTGCACCTTCTGTTCCCGCGGCTGTCGCATTGGTCACGTCATGGTGATCTCCCTTCTCGAGTAACAAAAAGCGGTAGACAGAGGCGAGCGCGTTCACCTCGGCCTCCGGAGTGGTGTCGGGGCGAGGGGTGTAGGTGAGGCTAGGATTATCCATCGCACCCTAACAACCTACGGTTTCGCAGGCGCTCGATGTCCGCCTGCGTATAGTAACGGTGGCCATTACGGTCTCGACGCGCTAGCGGGAGCACCCCTCGCTTCTCACCCTCACGAAGCCACTCGGCGCTGAGCAAAAGCTCACGCGCTGCTTCGGAGATGCTGTAGATGGGCTGCTGAGTTGGCATGCCCTGGAGGCTACCGGACCTAAAGCAGCCCTAACACCATCCCCAGCAGGGCAAGGTGGGTTCGCTACAGTTGGAGGTAGCTTACCTCTGTCGGATCGAGAAAGCGCCTAGCTGAACTCTACGACTTCGTATGCATCCCCCGGAGAGATTCCGAAGTTTTCTTGCATCTGTATTTCGCGCTTTTCGTCTTCGTTGAGCGTCTGCCAGTGTTCCAATTCGGCTCGTTTTTCTTCCACGTAATCTCGATAACCTTGTTCGCCGAGAGCCTGCTTGAGAATGCCTTTCCCGGCTTCAACCATCCGCTTTATTCTCCCCTCATAGCTCCTAGGCGCTTGTCCGGGAGTGGGCCTTTCCCCTAAGAGCTTGCCTATCTTGGCGTAAGGGAGTGGGGCCCCTCGTTCGGTCCTGACCAGTTCCCTTAATTCCGCTGCTCGAACTTGTTTGGCTGCTTGAGTCACTTGCTTGGTTGGCAACCCTTCATAAGCCCCCGTCTTTCCGTACCGCAAGAAAGCCGTTAACCTCTGCAAAGCCTTCAAATAATCGTTGACGTAGCCAATCGTGCGCTCAAGCAACTCTATGCGCTCTTTTTCACTCGCCTCGTGAAACTCCGGTCGGAAATATCGCAGCAATTCATGCAGGGGAGTAAGCCTTAAGCCGTCGATGAAATCCGTCCCTTTAAAAGGCTCCTCTTTGTAGAGGCCCAGCTCTTTCATCGCTTGGTACACAGCGTCTCGCGCTGCTTCGTCAGTGCGGTGCGCACGCATGAGCTCGAAGAAAAGAATAGCCTTGCTTGCTCGTGCCATCTTGTCGCTCTGGCGGTTCTTCGTGTCCCCCTCACGTTCCATTTCCTCGCCGTGAAGGGCGAGCACGGCGGCGACGTAGGCTTCCTCCGTTCTTGACGGACCTACCAATACTTCGGCTCCCCTGTAACCTTGCTCCGTCCTCCTAGCGTTAAGCAACAGACGCATAACCTGTGCGCTACTATGCCGTACTTTCCTGCTGTTCTTGTTCTCTTTGAGGGAGTCGTCTATCAGCGACCGTAACAGCGACTCTAGGTTCTCGGGTATACTCTCCATCGGTGGTGGCGCGGGCTTCGAACTCTGGTGGAGTGGCCCGCGCCGCGCCTCCTTTCTCTAAGCTCTAGCCAATTCTACCCGCTCGGCGGCGCCCTCCCTCAGCATGGCCCAGAACCTAAAGTCTTGTGTAGTAGCTGCAGAACTCCATCGAAAGAGGCCTTACTCGAGGCGATTGTTTCGGCGCTCTCTGTGGTCACCTCCAGGGATGCTCGTGGTTTCTTCGAGCACTGCGGCTACCGGAGACCGGTTCAACCATTATGG
>JBKPOM010000110.1:0-5492 GCA_046733115.1 Actinomycetota bacterium
GGCCTCTTCGATGCGATGTCGGGACTGCCTTACTCGACGAGCGAGGAGATCGCCAGCGCAGCGAACCTGAACGAACGCTACGTGCGCGAGTGGCTCGGCGCGATGACCGTCGGTGGTATCGTGGAGCACGATTCCGAAGGAGGCACCTACCACCTTCCCCCGGAGCACGCTGCCTTCCTCACCTGCGCGGCCTCCCCCGACAACCTCGCCGTCACCGCCCAGTTCATCTCGGTGATGGGATCGGTGGAGGACAAGATAGTCGAGGTCTTCCGCCACGGTGGGGGCGTACCCTATTCGGCCTTTCCGCGCTTCCATGAGGTCATGGCCGAGGACAGCGGGCAGACCGTGGTGGCGGCGCTGTTCGAGCACATACTGCCGCACGTCCCGGGGCTGACAGAACGCCTCGAAGCCGGTATTGAGGTATTGGACGTCGGGAGCGGTAGCGGCCGGGCCCTCAATCTTTTGGCCCGCGCTTTTCCCAACAGCCACTTCACCGGCTACGACATCTCTGAGGAAGGGGTACTCAGAGCCATAACCGAGGCCAAGGAGCATGGCTCGACCAACGTCCGCTTCGAGGTCAAGGAGGCCTCGACGCTCGACGAGACCGCGCGCTACGACCTCATCACCACCTTCGACGCGGTCCACGACCAGGCCAAACCGGCGGCGGTCCTCGAAGGCATCGCCAGGGCGCTCAAAGACGACGGCGTCTACCTCATGCAGGATATCGCGGGCTCGAGCCACGTCCATAACAACCTCGATCACCCGCTGGGACCGTTCCTCTACACCATCTCGACCATGCACTGCACCACGGTCTCGCTTGCGCAGGGAGGGGAGGGACTAGGGACGATGTGGGGCCAGGAGAAGGCCACGCAGATGCTCGCGGAAGCCGGCTTCGGCAGCGTGGAGGCCAGGCGGCTCGACCACGACATCGCAAACACCTACTACATCGTCAGGAAAAGCTAGAGCCTTCAGCCTAAAAAGCTGATCGCTGATTGCTGAGCGCTGACGGCGCGGTTCGCAAAAGGGTCAACCCGTTTTGCGAACCGCTTCAGGTCCCTTCGAACGCGTTCACCCAGTAGTACGGCTGGACCTCTTTCAGGGTCCTGGCCATCCACCTGGTCGGGTCCGAGGGGTCGGGGATGGCCACTTCGAGGTCGGCTCCCCAGTGAAATAGGCGTTCCTGGCAGATGCCGCACGGCGTCAGGATCAGGATGGGGTCCTCGCCGGAGAGGCGGGAGACGCACACCGAAGCCCTTACCCGCTTGCCCAGTTTCTCCGCTTCGCAGATGGCGCCCGTTTCGGCACACAGCATACCGCTGCCCCACTCGGGCTCGAAGAAGACGCTCGTAAGCACGTCTCCATCGTCCGTGTACATCGCCGCCGCGATCCCTTCGTCGCCGGGGAAGCGACGCTCGAGCAGCTCACGGGCCGCATCTACTAGGTCTTGATCCAGGTGCATACGTGCTCCTCATGTTGGGAGTGCAGGGTGAGGTAATCGTCCCGATGGTAGATGGTCGCACGCAAAGGGTCAACGATCTTCCCGAACCGGGCGGCCGGGAGCAGCCCCTCCCTTGCCCGTAGCGAAGTCCGGCTTCCCCGGACTTTAGCCTTAGAAGCAGCACCGCCGAAGGTATACCGCCAGCCGTGGACGTCCGCCCGATGCCGGTATCCGTCGCCTCCGGTCTACTTCCGGAAGAATAATTCGAAAGGAGATCGAGATGCAAAGTGCAATTTGCCTGGCGGATCACGTCGACCACCGGAATCAGAAAACCAACGCGGTCCTCATCCGGTGCGTGTCGCCACAGGATGAGGACGGTTTGCGCCGGATGCTCTCCCGCCTGTCGCGGAAGAGCGTCTATTTGCGTTTCCACGCACCACTACCCCGGGCGCCCGAATGGGCGGTCGCCATGTTCGCCAACTCGGACCGCAGGTACGGCGAGTCTCTGGTCGCCGTCGCGGACGGCGAGATCGTCGGCCACGCCATGTACGTGCTGCAGGGCGGAGGCGACAGCGCAGAGTTCGCCATCGTCGTCGAGGACAGGTGCCAGGCCAGGGGAATAGGGAAGCGGCTTCTCTCCACGCTCGCCGAGAGGGCCGGGCGTGAGGGCGTAAAGTGCTTCACCGGCGCCGTGCTCGGGGAGAACCGGCGGATGTTCGGTCTGGTCCGCTCCGTGTTCGAAAAGGTCGGGTACGCAATGGAGGACGGCGCCTACGCCGTCAGCGCGCCTTTGCCGTAGGACAGACCAGAGGTGCGTACTCTCAGGCTTTGGTCTTAGAAGTCGTTCCGCCGAACGTACGCCACAAGGAGCGTTCCTTTGCCCGACGCCTTTGACCGCGGCCCCGACCATACTTCTGGCAGAAGGTATCGAACAACGACCGGAAGGGGATTTTCATGTACCACCACCACAACGACTTCGAGGCCTGGAGCCAGCACCGCTACGAACTATTGCGGGAGGCCGGCGAGAGGCGCCTGGCCCGGCAGCTCCCCGCGGCGCGGTCCAGGGAGAAGTCCCCCGAAATCCGGCGCGCTACTCGGACTCGTAGCCGGGCAGCTTCTATAGAGCAGGAAGATGGCGGGTTGCTAACGCCGGTTCTTCCGCTGGGACAGCGGAGGGGCCAATGAGCAACGCGATCAAACACCCCTGCGACGAGGAGTTCATCGGGTCCACGAAGGCGGACGCGCCCTGCGTCCGTAAGGCGGGGCCGTGGGTCCTGGCGGCGACCGTTCTTGGTTCGAGCATGGCGTTCATCGACGAGACCGCCGTCGCCGTCGCGCTTCCGGCAGTACAGAACAGCCTGGGCGCCACCGCCGTCGGCGCGCAGTGGGTGGTCGAGGCGTACACGCTACTGTTGGCGGCGCTCGTCCTCGTCGGCGGCTCGCTGGGGGACCATCTCGGACGCTGGCGCACGTTCGCCTTCGGCGTCGGCCTTTTCGCGCTGGCCTCCGTCTGGTGCGGCCTCGCGCCTGACCCCGGGCAGCTCATAGCGGCGAGGGCGGTTCAGGGGGTCGGGGCAGCGCTGCTCGTGCCGAACTCGCTGGCGATCATCGGCGCATCCTTCGACGAGGAGCGGCGCGGCAAGGCCATCGGCACCTGGGCGGGTTTCACCGGCCTGACCATGATCCTTGGCCCCGTCCTCGGCGGCTATCTCGCGGAAAACCTTTCCTGGCGGGGCGTGTTCTTCATCAACGTCCCGCTCGCAGTCGCGGTGCTGGCGATCGCGACGTTCAGAGTCCCGGAGAGCCGAGATGAGGAGGCGCGTGGTCTCGACCTTCCCGGCGCGGCGCTCGCGGCAGTGGGCCTCGGTGGCATCGTGTTCGGGCTGCTGGAGTCTTCGAGGACTGGCCTGGGAGATCCGCTGGTCGCCGGGTCTCTGGTGACCGGCGTTGCCGCGTTGGTGGCGTTCGTGCTGGTGGAGGGGCGTGTTCGAAAGCCGATGTTACCGCTCTCACTGTTTCGCGTGAGGAACTTCGCCGGGGCCAACGTGTTCACGCTTCTCTTGTATTTCGCGCTGTCGGGGACGCTGTTCTTTTTGCCCTTCAACCTGATACAGGCACAGGGATATTCGGCGACGGCGGCGGGCGCGGCCGTGGCGCCCGTTGTGGTGGTTATGTTCCTGCTCTCGCGTTACACCGGGGGCCTGGCCGACCGCTTCGGTCCGCGGCTGCCGCTGGTGATGGGTCCCCTTGTCTCGGCGGTCGGGTTCGTGCTCTTCACCGTGCCGGGCATTGGGGCGTCTTACTGGACCACCTTCTTCCCCGCGGCCGTCGTGCTCGGGGTGGGGCTTGCGATCCTGGTCCCCGCGGTTACCACGGTGGCTTTGAACTCGGTGGAAGTCCGCCACTCGGGGCTCGCCTCGGCGATCAACAACTCCTTCTCCCAGATAGCCGGGCTCCTGGCGATCGCCGTCCTCGGCGTCATCATGTTCGCAAGCTTCAGCGCTGGCCTGGACGATCGTCTGGCCGACCTTAACCTACCGTCCGATGCGAGGCAGCATCTGGAGGGGGAGAAGCTCGCGCTGGGGGACGCCGAGGCCCCGGCGAGCCTCGATGCCGAATCGCAGGCGGCCGTGGAGCGGGCCATCGACGAGGCCTTCGTCTCGGGCTACCGGGTCGTCATGATGGTTGCAACAGCGGCGGCCCTGGCGAGCGCGCTCGGCGCCGCGTTGCTGATCCAAGACAATAAGAAATCGGAAGATCAGCCCGACGAGACGAAGGGCCTGGCTGCCTGATAGCGGGTCAAGGAAGGGTTGGCCCTTCCTTGACCCGCGCACTTCAGCACTTCAGCATTTCAGCACTTCAGCTTGCTGGCTTCTTGGTTGCTGGGCGTTTGGGCACTGATGGCTTCTCGTGAGCAGGACTCGGGCTTCGTGCACGGCGCCGTGAGAAGTGTGGGTGGCGGTGGGGGAAGATGCTCTTGTAGGATGGCTACGGAGATCCGGAACCCCGGCCAAGGAGCGCTTCCGATGCCCGCCGTAACTCGCGAGGACCCGTCTTACAGGCTGCGTCACTCCACGGCCCACGTTCTGGCGCAGGCCGTCAAGGAGATGTTCCCTGAGGCGAAGCTTGCCTGGGGGCCACCGCATGACCGCTTCGAGAACGGCTTCTACTACGACTTCGACCTGCCCCGCGCCCTGACGCCGGAGGACTTCCCGGAGATCGAGGGTCGTATGCGACGCATCGTTCGGGAAGACCACCCGTTCCGCTACCGCCTCGTTGGTGTGGATGAGGCGCGTGGGCTCTTCTCGGACCAGCCATACAAGCTGGAGACGATAGACGAACTGGAAAGGGGTAGGGACGAGTACGGCGAGGACAGGCCCGGCGACGCCGTCATCTCCACGTACAAGCAGGACACGTTCGAGGATCTCTGCCTGGGACCTCACCTCGAACGGACCGCCGAGATCCCCGCTGACGGCTTCAAGCTGCTGGACGTCTCCGGGGCTTACTGGCGCGGGGACGAAAAGAACAGGATGCTCCAGCGCGTCCACGGCACGGTCTGGCCGAGCAAGGACGAGTTGGAACGTTACCTGTGGCGGCGCGAGGAAGAGGAGAAGCGCGACCACCGCCGTCTTGGAGCCGAGCTCGACCTCTTCAGCATCAGGCCCGAGGTCGGGCCCGGGCTGGCACTCTTTCACCCCAAGGGCGCCCTGGTCCGGGTGCTGATGGAGGACTACTGGCGCGAGAGGCACCGCGCGGGCGGCTACGACTTCGTCTCTACGCCGCACGTCGGAAGATCCGTCCTCTGGGAGACGAGCGGGCACCTCAGGTGGTACAGGGAGGGCATGTACTCGGCGATCTCCGTCGAGGACGACCGGTACTACCTCAAGCCCATGAACTGCCCCTTTCACATGCTGATCTTCAACGGCCGCCCGCGCAGCTACCGCGACCTGCCCCTGCGCTTCGCCGAGCTCGGGACCGTCTACCGCTACGAGCCATCGGGCACGCTGCGGGGCCTCCTCAGGGTGCGCGGCTTCACCCAGGACGACGCCCACCT
>JBKPOM010000111.1:0-41893 GCA_046733115.1 Actinomycetota bacterium
TCGGTACCCTCGACAACAGGCTCGGCAGCTTCGCCCGTCCGGCGCGCCAGGACCCGCCTGCCGACCCCGTTCGTCAGCGCGCTCGTGACCGCGACGGAGGCGAGCCCGCGTCGGGCGGCCCGGTGCGCCCTCCGCCGGCCCGTGGCCATCATCCCGGCGCCGATCGCGGCCCACAGCAGCGAACGGCCCGCCGCAAGGGTCAACGCCGGCAAGACCACGTCGAGGGCCG
Organism: Actinomycetota bacterium; assembly: GCA_046733115.1. GTDB lineage: Bacteria > Actinomycetota > Rubrobacteria > Rubrobacterales > Rubrobacteraceae > Rubrobacter_D. Next base: position 230 of record JBKPOM010000111.1, read on the forward strand.
GCGACCGGCGGGCCGCGGTCCGCCGGAACACCTCCGCGTCCCACGCGTCCAGCGCCCGCACCACCCGCCGCCACGCGGACCTGCCGGTCACGCCGGTCCGTCGTTCGTCTCGACGGGCCGGCGCGCCGCCCGGGTCATGGCGCCTCCCCTGCCACCGGACCCGCCGACGTCCCTGGCGCGGCACCGGACCTGCGGGCCGCCCGGCGGGCGGCCGTCTCCCCCGACGATCCGGCGGTAGACGTCCTCGGTCAGCGGGTAGGCGAACATGATCAGCGCGCCGATCAGGATGGTGACGGCGGGGACGAGGCCGACGGCAACCTTGATCGAGGAGATCGCCGCGTCGGTCTGGTTCGCCGAGCCGGAGACGTAGCCCCCGAGCCCGAGGGTGAACGACGCGGCGGCGCCGCCGACGCCCTGGCCAGACTTGCGGGTGAACGAGAGTATCGAGTAGGTGCTGCCCTCGCCGCGGACGCCGGTCTTCCACTCGCCGTAGTCTACGGTGTCGGGCTGTATCGCGAAGATCAGGGTGTTGACGAGGCCTATGCCGAAGTTGAGGACGCCGTAGCACGCGATACCGATGGCCGGGACCGATCCCGGAGCAAAGGCCATGGCGACGCCCCCGACGACGGCGATAAAGCCGCCCAGGATGTAGGCGCGCTTCTTGCCGAGTGCCCGGGAGACGCCCGGGACGACCATCGACGCGACGATCATGAGGACCGTCCCCACGACGGTCATCACGATGTAGAGGTTGGCGTTGCCGAGCACGTCGCGGGCGTAGTAGACGGCGACCGTCTGCATCGCGAACATGCCGGTGAGGAACAGCAGGCACGACAGGCAGAGCACGATCAGCGGCCCGTTCCGCCGCAGCATGCCCAAAGTCTCCCGCAGGCCGGCCGTCTCGCTGCCACGCTCCCCCTGCTCCCTCGAGGTGAAGAAGGTAAAGAGGTAGAGTGCGAACCCGATGACTGCGAACGCGATCGTCGTGATGGTCAGCGAGCGCTGCAGGTTGCTCGCGCCCTCGATCTGGGGCGAGACTACGATCGCCAGCAAGAGGATCGTGAGGCTGGTGAAGACCATTCGGAAGGAAGAGAGCCTGGAGCGCTCGTCCGGCACCTGCGTCATCGCGGCGGAGAGGGAGCCGTAGGGGATGTTGACGAAGCTGTAGGCCAGCGAGAAGAGCGCGTAGGTGACGTAGGCGTAGACGAGCTTGGCCTCCGGGCTCCACCCGCCGGGCACGGTGAAGAGGGCCACGAGGGTCAGCAGCAGCGGGGGCGCGCCGAACAGGAGGTAGGGACGAAACTTGCCCCACCGCGTCGAGGTCGCATCGACCCTGCGGCCGGCGAACAGGTCCGTGAAGTCGCCCCAGACGCGGACGACGAGGAAGAGCGTCCCCGCCGCCGCGGGGATGCCGGCGACGTCGGTGTAGTAGATGAGCAAGAACGACGACGCCATCATGAACGTGAGGTTGTTCGCGGTGTCCCCGACGCCGTAGCCGAGGTACTGGAGGGAACCCAGCTTCCGGGTGCGCCCCTCGCCGCCCGCGGCACCGCCCTCGCTGGCGGAACTCATCTGAGGTCCTGCCAGCGGCAGCGCAGGATGTGAGCGGCGGCCTTGGGCCGGCGCTCGCGGGTGAAGACGCCCTTCTTGTTGCCGCCGACCCGCATGACCCCCGGGACGGTGCCGAAATCGGCGAAGTTCCAGACCTGCTCGCCGACGACCGCCCCGATCCGGTCGAAGACGCGGTGGCTCATCTCCAGCAGGGCCGCCTGGTAGCCCTCGGTCCACGGCCCCGGGAAGACGTCGTGCAGGCCCTCGAGGGTGTCGGCGCCGTACTCGGTGATGACGATCGGCTTTTCGTACCTTTCGGCCCAGGCCTTAAGCTCGGCCTCCAGCGCGCGCTCGGCGGCCGGGAGGTCGCCGGAGTGGACGTACCACCTGTAGTAGCGGTTGAGCATGACGACGTCAAACAGGTCTGTGATGACGTCCACGTCAAAGCTCGCGCCCGACACGTTGGCGAAGCCGACCGGACGCGACGGGTCGAGCCGCCGGGCCTCGGCGACGAGCGGCTCGAAATACGCGCGCGACTCCGGCGTGACGGACTCCGGCTCGTTCGCGATGCTCCACAGCACGACGCTCGGGTGGTTCTTGTCCCGCGCGACGAGCTCGCGGATAGCCTACCGGTGCGCCTCTTGCGTGTCGGCGTTGATCGTCTCATCGGAGAAGGTCTCGTGCGCCTCGGCGCTGAAGACGCCCGCCGCCAGCCCGCTGTTGATGCCCACGGCGGCGACCTCGTCGATGACGACGATGCCGTGCCGGTCGGCGTACTCGAGAACCTCCTCGGCGTACGGGTAGTGCGACGTGCGGAACGAGTTCGCCCCGAGCCACTCCATGAGCGCGAAGTCGTGGACCATGAAAACGTCGTCGTAGCCCTTGCCGCGCACCGCGGCGTCCTCGTGCTTGCCGAAGCCCTTGAAGTAGAACGGCTCGCCGTTGATGAGAAAGCGCGCGCCGTCGACCTCGACGGTCCGGACCCCGACGGGCAGCGAGTACGCGTCGGCCGGCGCGTCCCCCTCGCCCCACAGCTCGACGGAGAGGTCGTACAGGTAGCCCTCGCCCGGGCGCCACGGGTGGACGTTCTCGACGGCGAGCTCGCCCGAGTCGCCGGTGGCCCGGGCGACCTCGGCGCCTTCGGCGTCCCTCAGCGCCACGCGCACCTCGAGGCCGTCGGCGTCCTCCGTCTCGACGTTGTAGCTAACGGTGCCCGCGGAGCCGGAGAGGCCGGTGACGACGGTGAGGTCGCGCACGTGCGCCCGGGGCGTCGTATACAGCCAGACGGATCGGTGCAGCCCCGCGTAGTTGAAGAAGTCGAAGAGGAGGCGCTGGCGGGGGCGATCCGGGGTCTGGTCCACGTAGCCCGGTGGGATCGACTGCCAGTGCAAGACGTTGTTGACGACGACCGTGATCCGGCACTCGGCCCCCGGCTGGACGACGCCGGTTATGTCGGCCTCGAAGGGGGTGAAGCCGCCCTCGTGCTCGGCAACCCGGGTGCCGTCGACCCACATCACCGCCCGATGGGTGGCCGAGCCGAAGCGCAGGACGATCCGCTCGCCGGCCCAGCCGCGGGGCACCCGCACCGTAGTCTGGTACCAGGCGTCGCCGACGTGGTCGTGCACCTCCGCCTCGGGGAATACGTCGTTGTAGCTGGACGGCACGGGGATCTCGCGCGCCCCGGCCAGCGGGCGCTCGTACCAGCCGTTCCTGCGGCCGACGGCGTCGGCGTCGAGTACGAATCGCCAGAGCCCGTCGAGCGACTTCCGCTCCCGGGTGGGTGTGTCTCGGGGTGCCAGCATGTTCGCTCCTTAGGTCGATAGGTCCGGTTTCGGGTCTCCACCTACGGCGTCGGCCCGCCAGGCGCGCGCCCGGCTCGCGGTGACGATGAGGTCGACGCACGTGTCGAGGTCGAGCGCCGTCGAGTCGATCATCAGGTGATAAAGGCTCGGATCCTCGCCGTCGACGCCGTAGGCGTCGCGGACGTACCGGATCCGTGCCCCGTCTTCGGCCTTCTGGCGCCGCTCGGCGGTCTCGCGGTCGATGCCTTCGAGCTCCATCCGTTGCTCTATGCGCGCGTCGCGAGGCCCGCCCAGGTGCACGTGCAGCGCCCCCGGCACGCCGGCCAGCACGATCATGCCGCCACGGCCGATCGCCACGCCCCCGGAGGCGCTCAACCGGGCCATAGAGTCCTCGATGTAGCCCCGCAGCTGGTGCTCCTGGAGATCCTGCCGCTCGTTGGACCCCGCCGCGTCGCCGGTGATGTTCGAGGCCCGTCCGAGGGTCTCGGCGAGCCGCTCCATGCGGCTGCGCGGCTTCTCGTCGACGTCGGCAACGGCTTCCTCGGAGAGGCCGGTCCGCCTGGCGACGTCCTCTGGGATCTCGCGATCGAGCAGCGGCACGCCCAAACGCTCGGCCACGCGCGGGCCGACCACGCTCCCCCCCGCCCCGTAGAGGGCCGCCATCGTCACCACGGGGCGGCGCGGTCCCGACCCGCCGCGATCCCCGCTCGCGTTCGCACTCATACGGTCACACCTCCGAGTTCGTCGGTACCGTCCGGGATCCCTCCGCAACGCCGCGATCGACCGTCGAAGTGTGCGCGTGACGTCGTGCTCCCTGCGCCACCCTACACACCGCTGAAAGCTCCAAAGCCCCCGTCCACCGGCACGATGACGCCGTTGACGAAGCCCGCGCCGGGGCCGCACAGCCAGACCAGCGCGCCGACCAGGTCGTCCGGCTCGCCGAAGCGTCCTGCCGGCGTGTGGTCGATGATCGTCCGGCCGCGCGGCGTCAGAGAACCGTCCTCGTCGAGCAGCAGCTTGCGGTTCTGCTCGCCGACGAAGAAGCCGGGCGCGATCGCGTTGACCCGCATCCCCGCCCCGAACGAGCGCGCGAGCTCCGCCGCGAGCCAGCGGGTGGCGTTCTCGACCCCGGCCTTGGCGACGCCGTAGCCGACCACGCGCGTCATGGCCCGCTCGGCCGCCATCGAGGAGACGTTGACGATGGAGCCCCGTCCGGCGCGCGCCATGGTCTCCCCGAACACTTGGCTCGGCAGCAGCGTGCCCTTCAGGTTCAAAGCCACCACGGGGTCCATCCCCTCGACCGGCACATCGAAGAACGATTGCCCCGGCTCGAGGGTGACCTGCGGCATGTTCCCGCCGGCCGCGTTGACGAGCACGTCGAGGCGGCCCCATCGCTCCTCGACGGCCCCGCGCGCGGCCTCGAGCTGCCCGCGGTCCAGCACGTCGGCGGGCAGCGCCAGCGCCTCGCCGCCCATCTCTTCGATGGTCCGCACGGCGGCCTCGGCCTTCTCCCGGCGACGGCCCAGCACGCCGACCTTCGCGCCGGCCCGGGCCAGCCCGCGCGCCATCGCGCCGCCGAGCACCCCCGTGCCGCCGGTGACGATCGCGACCTGCCCTTCGAGGTCGAACAGCTCTGCCGGCCGCAAGGTTTCTCCTTTAGACATACGCGGCCTCCCGGACTCGGAGAAGGTGCCGGTGTCGCCCTGCTTCCGGGCCGGTCGCCTTCTTGCTTCCCCCCTAGCGCGTCGCACGCGCCGTCTCCGGGACGCGATAGGCCCGTCTGGCGAGGCCGTAGGCGAACTCGTGGGCCATCTCCGGGGCGTCCTCCTCTTCCACGAGGCCGCGGACCACCATGCCCGCGAGCCAGTCGCACGTCGCGCGCCGCCACACGTCGTGGCGGGCCGGTATGGAGGCCAACGCCCGCGTGTCGTCGTTGAAGCCGGCGAGGTTGCAGACCCCGGCGGTCTCCACCACGGCGTCGAGGTAGCGCCCCATCCCCAAAGGGCTGTCGAAGAACCACCACGGCGGGCCGAGCAGCATCACCGGGTAATGGCCGGCCAGCGGAGCCAGCTCGCGGCCGTAGGTGCTCTCGTCCAGCGTAAACGGGATGAGGCGGAAGCGCGGGTCGGTGCCGTACTCGTTCAGCAGAGGCCTGAGGTTGCGGGTCGACTCCGTCGCCACGGGGATGTCGGCGCCCGCGTCCGGGCCGAAGCGGGCGAAGAGCGCGTCGTGGTGGTTGCGGAAGGACCCGACGTGCATCTGCATCACCAGCCCGTCCTCGGCGCTCATGCGCGCGAACTCCATAAGCATGTGCGCCGCGAAGCGCGCCGCGTCGTCCCCGCCGGCCTCGCCGCCGAGCGCCCGGTCGAAGATCGTCCGCGCCTCGTGGTCGCTCAGGCGTTCGGTACGGGGCACCGTGACCGAGTGGTCGGTCGCCAGAGCGCCCATCCGCTTGAAAACCTCGCGCCGCCCTTCCAGGGCGCGGATAAAACCCTCGTAGTCGAGTACGTCGATGCCGGACGCTTCGCCGAGCGCCTCGATCTCCCCCGGCCAGCTCGGGTCCCCGATGGCCACGACCGCGTCGGGCCGGAACGTCGGGCGGACGTACCCGAGCCCGTCGTCGTGCAGCCGGCGGTGGTGCTCGAGCGGGCTGGACGCGGCGTCGGTGGTGCAGAGCACCTCAACGTCGAAACGGTCCAGCAGCGCGCGCGGCGCGAACTCGGGGCAGGCGATCTGCTCCTCCAGGTGGTCGTAGATCCTCCCCGCGCTCTCGCCGGTCGGCTTCTCCTCCACGCCGAAGACGTTCACGAGCTCGTCGGCCAACCACAGGCCCGTGGGCGTGCCGCGGAACAGGTGAAAGTTCTCGCAGAAACGCTGCCAGATGCGGCGGTGGTCGGTCTCGACCGGCGTACCGTCGCGGGTCGGGACGCCGAGGTCTTCCAGGGGCACCCCCTGGCTGTAGAGCATGCGGAACACGTAGTGGTCGGGGATTATGAACAGCTCGGCCGGCGTGCCCAGCGTGGCGCCCGGGTCCGCGAGCAGCGCCGGCGGCACGTGCCCGTGCGGGCAGACGTGCGCAAGGCCTTCGACCTCCGCGTACAACTCGCGCGCCAACGCGCGTCGGGCCGGGTCCGCGTCAAAGAGGCGGTCGGGTAAGAGCGTCCAGGGAGTACCGGGCGTCACTTCTTACTCCTCCTCGTCGCGATCGCGCGCCGTTGCCCGTCCTTTACCCAGAACTCTCGCGGAACATGCGCCCATCCTGGGCTTGCGCGCAGGGCGAGGCCGCCCATCGGGTTCGAACCGTGAACCCGTGTGACGTCCTGCACGGGGGCAAGAGGCCCGAGCCGCACGCCGGTTACGATCGAAGGCCGCCGTGCGGCGAGGCGCGCGCGGAACGCGGGGCACAGCACGCATCGAAGTGGGTTACCCGCGGCCTCGCCGGGGGTAAGGTGCTCTGTAGCCCGTTAGCTACAGGGAGATTGGGATGACGAGATACGAACTCGACGGACGCGCGGCGATCGTCACGGGGGCGGGGGCAGGAATCGGCGAGGCATGCGCGCGGGCACTTGCCTTTAGCGGCGCCCCCGTGCTCGTGGTGGACCTGGACGACGAACGCGCCGAGCGCGTGGCCGCCGCCATCTCGGTCGGACGAGGGGGCCACGGCCCTGGCCCACGCCGCGGACGTGAGCGACCCGGAGGGCGTCGTAGGCGATGGTCGCGCGCGCGAAGGGCGAACTCGGCCCGCTGCGCATCGCCATCAACAACGCCGGCATCGCCGGAACGTCCCAGCCCACGGGTAAGTACGACGTTGACGGTCCCCACGGGGTGCGGCTTCCCTGTTCGGATGCTACCTTCCGCACGGCTTCACTCGGCATGCTCTCTCCTTTGTACGTTGACCCCCTCCGATAAGGAAGGTGCCAGAGCCATTTCCCCGCGCAACGAACAGACGAGGCGTGGACGTGGTATGGGCGCTTCGCGGAGCAACGTGTGTCCGGGGCCAGCCTCGAACACTCCCCTAATGCGTAGTAGTGGATCTTGCCTCGAAAGGGGGGCTTCGCCTTCGCAGTGCTGACTACTCACGTAGCGTCAATGTGCCCTTGCTCTCGTTGCACCGGCGGCCGTTGACGTAGATGTCGAGGCCGGGCGCGCGGCCCGTGCGGGAGGCGCCCCGCCCCGCGTCGTAGTACTTTCCGGGGTGCAACGCTTCCCCTCTGGGGGCGGGAACTCCACGTACCATAACTCGTCACCGCCGTTGATGGCGACCGCCGGGTAGGCGCCCCGAACGACGCCCGTCGCACCGACGAGGAGGATCATGGCTCTCTCGCCACGATTACAGCGAGGAACAACACATCCGCGTTTCGTGGTCTCGGCCCGAATTGGCGAGCATGCACCGGCGCAATCAGCTCTTCGGGTCGATAGGACCAACCTTCCCGGAAAGGCTCTTCTGCCACCGTCGACCTTCAGGTTCCCCTGTCAGTAGTACAGGTCTCCTGCACCTGTACAGGTCTCCTGCACCTGCGGCGAAACACGGATCGTCGAAGCACGAGTTTCTCCAAAGAAGGTATGGGGCGGGCGTAATCCGGAGGTTATCTTTAGCGAAGATTGCGGATCAACTAGAACGTGCTTCGAGGGAGCCCGAATTTTTGATGGGACATGATCAGAGGCTTGCCAGAACGGGAAGGGAATAGTCATCGGCGATGAACGAGAGGCGGAGAGACCGAGGTCGGTCTTTACGATCGGGCACTCCAGCCATTCGGCACTAAAGCTTGCCGGCCTGCTGAAGTCATACGGGATCGAGGTTCTGGTTGACACCCGTTCGCGCCCTTACTCGAGGTACGCGCCGCACTTCAACAGGAGCGCTATAGAAACGTTCCTATCGGGCGATGGGATCGGGTACCTGTTCCTTGGCAGGGAGCTGGGAGGTCGGCCGGAAGCGGAGGAGTTCTACGACGGGAAGGGCCGGGTGGACTACGCGCTGCTCGGGTGTTCGAGGCCGTTCCTCGATGGTATAAGTAGGCTGGAGAAGGAGATCCGTGTTCGCACGGTAGCCCTGCTGTGCAGCGAGGAAAACCCCGCCCGCTGCCACCGCAGGTTACTCGTCGGGCGAGCGCTGGAGGAACGAGGGATCACGCTGCGTCACATCAGGGGCGACGGCAGCGTCGAGACGGAGTGCGAGATGGACGGCATACAGCCCGTACTGTTTTCGGAATCGGAGGCGAGCCCACGAAAGTCTATATGATCGGTTTCACGAAAAAGACGGCGCCCGAGTTCTTCGGGGCGTTGAAAGACGCCGGCATCGAGCGCCTCATCGACGTGCACCTGAACAACGCCTCACAACTCGCCGGCTTCGCCCGTCGGGCCGACCTCCCGTTCTTTCTCGAGAAGCTTTGTCGTGCGGAGTACATCCACGAGCCAGGGCTCGCCCCGTTCCGTGAGATCCTCGACGCCTACAGGAATGGTGGCGGATGGCCTGACTACGAGCGGGCGTTCCTGGATCTCCTGCGCGAGCGCCGCGTCGGGGAAACGTTGGATAGGAACCTCTTCGATGTCCCGACGGTGCTGCTGTGCAGCGAGGCCGAGGCCGAGCACTGCCACTGGCGCCTGGTCCTCGAGTACCTGGACCGCGAGTGGGGCGGCATCAGGGCCGTCCACCTGTAACGACATGCAGATACTCGTAAACCATTTGACGCGGATGCAGCCGGGCTACTTTTGCGCGGCGGGCATAGACCTGGAAACGGGGACGCACGTCCGCCCGGTCCTCCGTCGCGGCAGGCTAACCACCGATCTCCTCAGCACGAACGGCGGCCCCTTCGACATCGGGTCCGTCCTAGACCTCGGGCCGATGACCAACGCAGGGCATGCCCCCGAACTAGAAGACCATCGGTTCGACACGGCTGGCGTGCGTTGGCTCTACGACGACGGCGCGGACGATTACTGGGACGCCCTCGAAGCGGTGGCGCGGGAGAGCCTGGAGGAGATCTTCGGTCCTGCCCTCGAGCTTTGGAACGAGAGCGGCACGGTTGACCTCGGCGAAGGTCACGCCTCTTTGGGCTGCCTGAGATCGGAGAAGCAGCCCTGGATGTACGTGGATCACCGGGGCACTGTCCGTCTGGTCCTCGACTACCTCATGCCTTCGGTAGACCTGTCGGTGACCGACCTGAGGCTCTACGAAAGGGACGGACGAACGCCACGCCGGGATCTCGTCCGAAGCGTGCAGAAGCGCCTCGAAGCCGGCGTCGAAACGATCCTGAGCGTAGGCCTGACGCGACCCTGGCAAAAGTGGAACGACGACGCCGAGAGGCACTGGTTACAGCTCAACAACATCCACCTGAAGGACGACCCTCTGTGGCAATTGGGGGATTAATGATCGCGGAGCGCTATACGGTATCCGACGGCGAGCAAGGGCGCTCCCCAGATGATCGCGGAGACCACGATCAGGCAGACACCGGGGACCAGGAACGGAGCCCCGAAGCCGAACGAGGAGGCGAGCAGACCACCGGCCAGGGGCCCGATGGCGTTGCCCGTAGAAGTGGCCGTACCTGCCACGCCGAAGGCTTCGCCCTGGCGCGCGGGATGCACGGAACCCCGGATCGCGAGGTTAGCGACCGGGATGGCGGTGCCGACGAAGAGCCCGATCAAGAGGCGCAAGGCCCACAGCATGGCGATGGAGTCGACCTCGGCCTGCGGAAGCGCCGAGATGCCCGCCAACAGCAGAGCCCAGATGATGACCTTCCGGGCCCCGAACCTGGCGGCGAGCTTACCGCCGGCCACGGAACCGATCGAGGCGGCCAGGGCCCCCGTCGCGATGACCCAACCCGCGAGGGTGGCGACCCGCACGGGCTCGTCCATCAGGGTGGAGAGCAGACCTGGCAACGCGGGAGCGGCGCCCATGATCGTCATCTGAACCACGAAGAGCGCGAGGAGGCTCGGTGCGAGCCTCCTGTACGGCAATGGGCCTTCGGCCGCGACGGACTCCTCACCCTCCGCATCCTCGCCGGATCGCTCATCGTTGACCCAGATGGAGATCAAAACCGCAGACGCCGCAAGGAGCGCCGCCGTGACCCCGAAGGAGACCCTGATGCCTACCAGGTCGGCGAAAGCACCGCCGAAGAAGGGCCCGGCCGCGGCGGCTACGAAGATGACCATTTGCAAGGTCCCCAGCCTCGCTCCCACTCTCTCCGCTTGGGCCGTCGCCGAAACCAGCACCGTCGCTGCGGCGACCGTCCCGGTCAGGCAACCCTGCAAAGTCTTGAGCGCAAGTAACTGCCAGGGACTCCCGACGAGTCCCATAAGCCCGATCACGATAGATCCCGCGACCGTAGCCCTGAGCAGCATCGGCTTGAGCCCGACCCTGTCGCCCAGTTTGCCCCAGAGCGGCGCCGCGAGGGCCATCGTCACGGCGGTGGAGCTGTTGATCACCCCCGCCCAAGCCGCCGCGTGGCCGGCATCTTCCACGCCTAGCGCCTGGACGTAGATCGGCATGAACGGCAACACGAACGTGAACCCCATCGTCGCAGCCAACTGCGAGACGAGCAACACGACGAAAGACAACCTTCCGTCGACCCGCAAAGACTTCATACGCCACCCCCCGCAACATAGCGGAAGATGGAATCTCCGATGCCAGATTTGCCTCTATACACGACCGTCGCAAAGAGCGACCCAATAACCTTGTGTAGCGTAAATCTCCTTCCCGGATTCTCCGGGGCTAGTGAGCTGCGGCGAACGCCGCAAAACAGTCGCAGCCCCAGAGGCCGCGTAAACACGGGTGGCGAAAAGCGCTCCCAAACCAGCGCCCAACGCCCTCCCGAACGTTCTTAAAAGCTCTCACACCGGATGCGTTTCTCAAAAACCTTCGCTACAGAGTGTAGCAAATACACCCACACAAATCCGACTTTGTAACCGCGTTGCGTCGGGGTTGAGTGAAAAACCCCACGTCCTACGCGCAGGGCGTGAAGTTCAGGGTCTAAGACACCTCGCACATGAAGAGGGGTGGGATGTGCATGTAGGTGGTGCTCGGGTTCGGGCCAACAGTGTCCTGGGCCAACTGGAGGGCTTCGGCCACCGTGTCGGCGCGCCCCAGTCCCATCCGCTTCGTGGTCTCGGGGTTACCGCCTACGAGGATCACGTTGCCGACGTGGTCCAGGGCGTGGGCGGCCCAGTAGAGGACCGTGAAGGGGTGGGCGCCGTGGTAGGCGTAGGAGTTGCGGTAGAGGGTACGGTACCACGGGTCGTGGGCGTAGCGCTTCTCGTAGCGCTCGTGGATCTCGCGTATGTCGTGCGTCTCGGGGAAGGCCTCGTTCCAGAGGTCGATGTAGCTGGGGTGGTGGATCTCGTTGAAATCTTCCGGCACGGGATGCGTGCCGATGAGGACGCCCCCCTCGCGCACGAGCGGTTTGCCTTTGTAGAGGTTAAAGAGGTAGCCGAGCAGCATGTTGTAGACGAGGAGCGGGTTCATGATGGAGTTGACGTTGTAAGGCCCGAGGTAAGGTATACCGAGGAGCAGCACGTCTGCCTGGCCGTCCACGGTAACCATCTGTTGTTCGTAGTTGTCCCTCAGCGTCTCGGCGTGGACGGGGTCTGTCGCCCCCGCGTACACGCCCGTCATCCTGTGCGGGCCCTTTATGGTGTGGAAGATCCTCCGGGAGATGAGCCTCGGTGCTCTCTGCGTGGCGTTGTGCATGGCGAGGAAATTAGCCTTAGTTACCGGGTTCCAATCCCCCTCGGGCTTCGCCATAAAGTCCGCGAAGGCGGGAAAGGCGGCGTTGTTCAGGGTCGTCTCGATGTGGAACACCTTGACGTGCTCGTCGAGCAGTTTGCCCATCCTGTTAAAGGAGGCGTGCATGGCCGAGTTGGGTGGGTCCATCAAGGAGCGGGTGTGCGAGAGCGTGTCTGGGGAGTGATGGTAACGAATGGAGGAGTACGGCGAGAGGCCCGTGTGGACGGACTTGTGCCCGCCGTCCATGGGGATGTAGTTAACATTCACGTAGACCAGCAGATCACCCTCTGCGACGCGGCGGTTGATCGTCACCTCCTCGCCCTCTTCGGTTTCGCCGATGGTTACGTTGTTCTCCTCGTCCTCGGCGTCGTAGTTGTAGAGGCGATCGGGGTAATATCGGGACATGATCTTGTCGCCCAGGCAATGCCTGAGCTCGCCCTCGGTCATCCTGCGGTGCAACCCCAGGGCCGCGATCAGGTGTATGTCCTCGACACCCTTCGCGCGGGCCTTTTCGAGGACCTTCTCGATCACTAGCTGCCTGGCGTCGGGCCGCTGCATCGGCGGGAGCGGCAACGAGAGATCGTCGAAGGCGATAGTAAGCTTCATCCCGGGGAAGAACAGCTCGTGCAAAGGCTCCATGTCCAGGGGTTCCAAAAGCGCCCGCTCGATGGCGACGTTGGGGTCCGCAAGCGGCTCATGGGGGCCGGGAGGGTAGATCACACGCGTCCCCTCCGGCAGCTTCTCGTAGTGGAATCCGTCCCCGGCGTTGAACATCATCGGGGGGCTCGTCTTCTCCAGAACGGTAATGAAGTCGGGTCGGCTCATCTCTCTCCCTCTGCGATCTGAACGACGGCTACCTATTGTCCGCCTTTACCAGCGGACGAACAAGTGGATGCCGAAGACGCTCATCCTACGGCAGCCTCGTGCTCCGGACAATCGACGCGGAGATTGGGGCCGCCTAGTGGCACGTCCAGAAACCCACAATGGTGCGGCGACGCCTCCCCAGGACGGACGTCCCGCCGGAAGAACCTGCAGGTCACACACATCCTGGCGACGGTTATGAGGCCGGATCTCTGCAATGAACCCGTGAGTTCCATCAGGAAGCGCATTACGGCCTCTCTCTCCACAGGAGAGAAACGCTCCAGATGCTCTCTTATGGGGTCCGCCCAATTCGATAGGGGGGTCGCGAGCTTCTCTCCGCCGGCGGTCAAACGCAGGGTCATGACGCGCCGGTCGTCGGGCCATTGCTCCCGCCGGACGAACCCCTTGGTTTCGAGGGATGCGACGGCGTCGCTGACCGTGGCCTGGGTGAGGTCGAACTCCCTGGCGAGCTGGCTTACCCGACGGAGCTCTACGTCGTGGTGGAGCAGGTAGATCAGGAGCTGGGCCTGTATGGGGCTGAGGTTGCGCTGGCGTGCCTCCTCCCTGAGCCGCACGCGAAAAACTTGCGAGAGCCTTTCGAGCGTAGCGACGATCCTGGCGTCCACGTTGTCGTGTTGCCCGGAGGGATCGAAGACCGACTCCAACCTAGAAGTCTCCGTCCTTTACGTACGGTTGGCTCCACAACGTCGCCTGGAGGACCACGGACTTAAACCAGGCCTGGTGCATCTTGTCTACCTCATCGGCGCTGTGCCCCCCGTTGGCCAGGAACGGCTTGATGGTGGCCGTGATCGGGTAGATGAAAGCGAGAATGTAGCGCAGCGCGATGCGATCGGGCGTCTCGTAAGCCCCGTCGGTCTGGTTCTTTTTGTCCCTGGTGTGGCGCAACGCTATCTCATGCTGGTAGTCGAGCCACTTCTGGTCGTAAGGGCGCCTGCAAGTGTCGAGGATCCACTGTCCGAACCGCCGCCTCACGCGCCCGAGATACTCCGCATCCGGCTGCGCTTCGGCGTCCGAGAAGTATTGCAGGAGGTGCGGATGATCTGCGACGAAACCGTACCACACGTCGAGCACGTCCTCGACCTGGCCCTCGAGCACCTCCCCCGCCATCCTCAAGTGCTCCTCGTCCTCCTCGCCAAAGAGAACCGTCTGCTGTAAGAGATTCAACTCCTCAAGCCCCAGCGGAGACCGGGCCACACTTTGCGCCCCATACTCGTACCCAGGTATCTCTCCGCGCCCCTCAGTCATCCCGGTCTCCTCCTCCGCTTCGCCCGTCCCTGACCCCTAATATATTAGGAGTCCTAATATATTAGAGAAATGTAAGATACGTGTCAATACCGGATGTGGCGGATTGGCGGCATTCGTCGGGTGCGCTGTAACAGGGGCTACTGCGAGTTCAACCTCTGTGGTCGAAGGCGATTTTTACGCGTCCTTCCCTGCCCGCGGATCGGGCGGCGGCTATGGCCTCCCTGTAATCCTCCAGCCGGAAGCGCGGGCCGACCATTTTTTCGAGTCTTATCTCGGGTGCGAGGCGGAGCGCCAGTTCGAAGCTGCTCGGCTGTTCCCCGTCGTGCTCTTCGATGCCGTAAGCGTAGCTCCCCGTGAGACGGACCTCCTTGTACCAGAGCGAGGTAAGGTCCAGGCTGCTCTTCGCAGCGGGCATCCCGACGAGCGTCGCCTCGCCGCCGGGCTTGGTGAGACGGACCGCGTCCTCCAAAGTGCCGCGCGCGCCGACGCACTCGTAGACCCTGTCGGCACCTCCCATTACTACTGGTTTGCCCAGCTCTGGCTTGTACGCCTCCGTGCCCAGCATTTTCGGCAGCGTGGTGTAGGCCCCTTTGGGGTTAACAACCTCGTCGGCCCCAAGGCGGAGCGCCTCTGCTTTCTGTCGCGCGTGCTTGGCGACGCAGATGATGCGGCCGGCGTCGGTGAGGTGGCGGAGCGCGGCGACGGTGAAGAGGCCGACGCTGCCGGCCCCGATCACCAGGCTCGTATCGTCGGGGCCAGGTGCGGCTTTCAGGGCGACGTGCACGGCGCAGGCGAGCGGCTCGATGGCGACGGCGGCCTCGTCGGGGACGGCGTCTGGGACACGGTGGAGCTGTGAGGGGTGGGCGACGAGCGTCCGGTGCGACCAGCCGCCGCCCGTGTCGTGGCAGAAGCCCGTCTGGATACCCGGGCTTATGTCGCCCTTCGCCACGTTCAGGCACAGAGCGTGGCGGCCCGAGGCGCAGTAGGTGCACGGCGGCTCGAGGCCGCGTACCTTGCAGCCGAGGGCTGGTTCGACGACCACGCGTTCTCCAGCGCGGAAGCCGGAGTGGTCCTCAGCCACCGCTCCGAAGACCTCGTGGCCCATCACGAAGGGTGGGGAGGTGATCGGGGAGAAGTAGGGCGAGTTTTCGGAGGAGAGCGTCCCAAGGTCGGAGCCGCAGATGCCGGAGAGTAGCGGTTTCACGCGTACCCATTCCGGCGTCGGAAGCCTGGGTTCTTGGATTACTTCGAGTTGGAGTGACGAGAAGCGGCTCGTCTCCAGGGTCTTTATGCGTTTCGAGGCGGCGCGCATCAGGAGGTAGCGGGGGATGGACTTCCTGTAGACGAGGGCTTTCAAATTAGAACTTCTTGGCCACGTCGTTCGCGCCGTTCTTGTCCCAGTGCTCGACCCTCCATCCCCTGTCTTTCGCCGCGGCCCCGAGCCTGCGGTCCGGATTGACGGCGACGGGGTTTCCGACGGCCTCGAGCATGGGCAGGTCGGAGACCGAATCGGCGTAGGCGTAGGAGCGCGAGAGGTCGAGGTTGCGGCGCCTGGCGAAGGAGGCGAGCATCCTGGCCCGGGCGTCGCCCGCAACGGGAGCTCCCGTCAACTCCCCGGTATATGCTCCGTTCTCCTGGGCGAGCGTCGAACAGAGCACGTCGTCGGCGAGGTCCTTCATCGGTTCGAGGAGGAAGTCGAGGGCGCCGGAGAGCAGGACGACGCGGTGGCCCGCGGCCTTGTGGTCCCTGAGCTGCTGCAGGGCGTCGGGGAAGATGCGCTCCAGGGTGAATCCTGCAAAGCTCTCCTGGCCGAGGTGACGGGCGCGCGAGGGCTTCCAGCCCGCGTAGTTCTTGTAGAAGGCGCGGTTGAAGTGGGCGCGGCTGATCTTGTCCAGGCCCCAGTAGTAGGGGATCTTGGTCAAAAATCCGGCGAGCCAGAGAGGACGCAGGGGCACCGGGAGCTCCCTCATCCTGAGCCACGCGAAATATGAGACGACGTTGGAGCCGACGAGCGTCCCGTCCACGTCGAAGATGGCGGCGACCTCCCCGGGCTCCTCGGCCGCCGGCTTCTTGCGCCTCTTGCGGCCGGGGCGGGTCGTGAGCGCGGGCAGGTGCGCACCCTGCATCCAGGCCCGCCAGTCAACCTCGGTGATGTCGAACGGGAACTCCTCGCGGTCTTCCTGGGGCATGGCCTCGTGGAGGGCCGTGGTTCGGAAGGTCGAGAAGGTTGCGGTCATGTTCGCGTAGGCGCCGTAGATGCGGCTGTAGTAAAGGCTCATCCTGGCGCGTTTCTCGGCGCGTGCGATCCTCTGCCTGGCGTCCTGGGCCATGTGGCCCTCGGGCATCCTTACGACGAGCGTGCTGGCCACCTTGAGGGCGGCAAGCTCCATCTTGAGCTGCCCCTCGACCCGTCCGCGGCCAGGGAACGACCACTCCGGGACCTGGATCGTACGCCCACCCGAGTCGCGCAGGGGGTTTTCCACGAAGTAGTCGCGCACTATGTCGTAGAGGTCGCGGTAGCGTATGGGGTTTCGTTCGCCCGAGGCGACCTGGAAGACCTCAGGCCTCTCGGGACGGCGGACGCCGGCGGCGAGGATGGCGTTCACGACGTGGTCGACGGGGACGATGTCCACGTAGCTCTTCGGGTTACCTGGAAACTCGCGCAAGATGCCCTTCGCGAAAGCCATGATTATGGGGTCGGCCATCCTGGTGCCCTGAATCCAACCCGGATAAGGTTCCCTGTGGCTGCTCTCGATGATGGCCGGTCTCAATATTACGAGCGGCGCCTCTCCCCTCTCCTCCACGGCCATGCGCTCGGCGAGCGACTTGGTGAAGGTGTACACGTCGTTCCACCCGAGCTCCTGCGCCCGCCGCGTCCCCCGCTCGACGAGCCGCCCGCGCATCCAGGCCCGCCTGAGTTGGTCTACCCTCTCGGCGACCTCGTCCTCCTCGCCGACCATTCCTAATTCTCGCCGCGCTTCCGTCTCGAAGCGCCTTAGCAGAGAGCGCTCCCGCGAAGTCGCGTCCACTTCGGTCACGACGGCCTCGAGGTCGAGTACCTCCTCGCGCTGGTCGAGGGCCGTCCCGTTGGGCGAGCTGGCGCCGGGCGGCGCCTCGGGGGCATCCTCCTTGATGGTTCCAGCCACGTATGCCGTCGAAATGTGCATGAACAGGGGCCGCTTCTCCCAGTCGCGCGCGAGCTTCAGGAGCCCCAGAGTGCCGCGGACGTTTGAGTCGACGGCAGCATCAAGGGGCGCGTCGAAGATCACCGATGCTGCGGAGTGGATCACCACGTCCACCTCGCGCGCGAGCTCCGCGAGCTCCTCCTCGCCGAGCCCGAGCGAAGGCGCGTGCACGTCGCCCTCAAGTACGCGCACCTTATCGGAGACGTAGGAATCGAAGTCGCCACCCAGCTCCTCGCGCAGGCCGCGGAAGGCCGCCGCACCGAGCACGTCCTTCTGGAAGCGTTCCGCGGCGCTCTTCCCGCGGGAGGGCCTGACGAGGAGGTAGAGGCCTCCGAGGTCGGGGAGGGAGCGCAGGATCTTCTCGACCAGCGCCATCCCGAGGAAGCCAGTCCCGCCGGTCATCAGTATCGTCTTGTCCGTGTACGCCTCGCGGAGCAACTAGCTCCCCCTCTCGGTCCGCTCTCCTACCTTCCTCTCCGTGCCCTTGATGAGGGCCCGCGCGTTCTCCCTGTGCCGCCAGAGCACGAGCGCCCCCCCGACGATCGTGTACAGTACGTAAGGGAGCGGCTGGCCCGAAAGCCAGAACACCACGGGACTCACGACCATGACGGAGATGGCGCCTAGCGACGTGTAGCGGCTCGAGAGCACGACCGCCCACCAGAAGACGAAGAGCCCGAGCCCTATGATCGGCGCCAGCCCGATGGTCGTCCCCGCGCCCGTCGCCACGGCCTTTCCCCCCTTGAAACGCAGAAAGACGGGCCAGCAGTGCCCCACAACCGCCGCGAAAGCGACCGCGGCGAGAAGCCAGTCGTTCGTCACGAGAAGCCTGGCTAGCACCACAGGAACCAGCCCCTTGAACATGTCGCCAACGAGCGTGAGTACGGCGGCCCACTTGCCCGCGGCCCGAAGCACGTTCGCCGTACCGATGTTTCCGCTACCGACCTTCCGCACGTCCACGCCGAGGGCCCGCCCGACCAGGTACCCGGTCGGCACCGAGCCCAGTACGTAGCCGAACAGCACGAGAAAAATCCCCAACATGGCGCAAAGAGTATAGCGGAACGATGGATCTTGGGCCGGCGCTTACGAACGCTCGAGCACGCCGCACTCTCGCCGGGCCGGGTCGGTTAACATGCAATCATGAAAGACGGTATCCTCTTGCGCTCCATGACGGCCGCCGACGCGGACGGCGTCTACCTGACGAACAGCGAAGCCATGCCGGCGACCGCCGAAGAGCGGCAGCAGGTGATGAGCCGTAGCGCCGAAGAGGTCGCGCGCCGCAAGGAACGCTACCTCCACTTCCTGGAGCACGACTCCCGAGGCGCCTGGGTAGCAGTGGACGACGACAGGGTGGCCGGCGTGGCGCTGGCGCTCGTACGCGAGGGCGTATGGGTGCTCTCCCACTTCGCGGTCGCAGAAGAGTACCGCAACGATGGGCTGGGAAAAGAGCTGCTCGACCGTACCCTCCTCTACGCCGAAGGATGCCGCGGTGCCATGATCGCCTCCTCGGTGCACCCCGCGGCCATGCGCCGCTACGCCCTGGCCGGCTTCTCGCTACAGCCAACGCTGATGGCGGGCGGCAAGGTGCGCCGCGAATCGTTGCCGGCGAGCCTAAAGGCCAGGGAAGGAGCGGCGGCGGATCTGGAGCTTGCTGCCAAGGTGGACCGTCTGGTACGCGGCGCCCCGCATGGGCCAGACCTGGAGTTCATGCTGCGGACCGGCTCTCGGCTACTCATGGTCGAGGGTTCGTCGGGGCAAGGCTACGTGGTCGTCTGGGAGGGATCTCCGGCCCTCCTCGCCGCCACCGCGCCAGAGGCGGCCGCCGACCTCCTGTGGTCCTGCCTTGCGGAGAGCGGTGGTTCGGATGTCGAGGTGCAATGGATCACGAACGCCCAGAATTGGGCGCTGCCGGTGGCGCTCGGCGCTGGACTCTCGCTCTCGCCTGCCGGCCCCATCTGCGTGCGCGGAGAACTCGGCCCGCTGACGCCCTACCTGCCGAGCGGGCCGTTTCTTTAGAGCTGTCAGCACCTCAGCACTCCAGCATTTCAGCTAAATTTTCGTGACGATCCCGCAGCTCCAATACGTCTATGCAAGAACAAGGAATTCGGCAGACGCAACGCGGAAAGAACCGCGCGGAAAAGCCGACAGGCTGAAGTGCTGAAATGCTGACAAGCGCGGCGCGCCGCGGGCGTGCCGCTACAGCCACATGCCTTGGGTGCGAGCGACCTCGAGTGCGCGCTCCATGGCCCGCGCCTTGTTGCGAGTCTCTTCGTACTCGAGGGAGGGGACGGAGTCCGCGACGACGCCTCCTCCTGCCTGAAAATAGGCGACGCCGTCTTTGAGGAGGGCCGTGCGGAGCGTTATGCAGGTGTCGAGGCGGCCGTCGATGCCGTAGTAGCCCGTGGCGCCGGCGTAGGGACCGCGGCGGGTGCTCTCCAATTCGTCGATAATCTCCATCGCCCTCACCTTCGGCGCACCGGAGACGGTCCCCGCCGGGAAGGCGGCGGCGAGGGCGTCGAGGGCCGTCAGGTCCCCGCGCAAATCTCCTTCGACTGTGGATACGATGTGCATGACGTGTGAGTAACGCTCTATCTCCATGAAGCTCTCGACTTCCACCGAGCCGACCTCGCTTACGCGCCCGAGGTCGTTGCGGCCGAGGTCGACGAGCATGACGTGCTCGGCCCGCTCTTTCTCATCGGAGAGGAGCTCTTCGGCCAGGGCGGCGTCTGCCGCCGGCGTGGCGCCGCGTCCGCGGGTTCCGGCAACGGGGCGGGTCATGACCCGGCGTCCTTCGACCCGCACGAGGGGCTCGGGCGACGCGCCGACGAGGGAGAGGCCGCCGAGTTTTAGGTAAGTCATGTAGGGGGACGGGTTTACCGTGCGCAGGCCGCGGTAGAGGAGGAGAGGATCGAGGTCGCCTATCTCCGCGGCGAACCTCTGGGCGGGTACGATCTGGAACGCGTCCCCGGCCCTGATGTACTCTTTAGCCCCTTCGACAGCCTCCTCGTAGCGTTCCTTGGTGAAGTTCGAAGAGATCTCGTACCCCGTGCCGAAAGCCGGCGCCTTCCGCACGAGCGGGGCGGAGAGGCGCTCAGAGATCCTGCGTATGTCGTCGGCGGCACGCCTGTAGGCGGCGGAGAACCCCTCGCCCTCTACGTCACGCAGGCCCGCCGCATCGACCAGCGAGACTACGAGCACCTTGTGCCTGAGGTGGTCGAAGACTATGAGGGTGTCGGTGACAGCGAAGTAGGCCTCGGGGATATCGAGGTCGTCTTCGGGAGCATAGGGGAGACGTTCGAGGTAACGAACGGCGTCATACGAGAAATATCCCACTGCGCCACCGACGAAGGCGGGTAGGTTCGGTAGCGGAGCCACGGTCTTCTTGCCGACGATCTCGGCCAGCCCCCGAAAAGGGTCCTTCGCGGGAACCTCCCGCACGCCATCGGCGTCTACGACCGTGTAGAGACCGTTCCTGTAGGAGAGCGTGCGTTTGGGGTCGAAGCCTAAGAAGGAGTAGCGGCCGAACCTCTCAGCCGACTCGGCGCTCTCCAGCAGGAAGACCGTGTCCTCCCCGGCGAACCTGAGAACGGCCGAGATCGGGGTTTCCAGATCCCCTATAAACTCCGCGTAGAGCGGCACCACGTCGTAGGTGCGCGCGAGCGTACGCGCCTCGCCCAGTGAAGGGACTAGGTTCGTCCTAGCGGTGGCGGTCACGAAGAGCCCTCGCTACTTGCTTCGTTCCGACGCCCCGCTCTTCCAGGAGCACAAGCAGGTGGTAGACCAGGTCGGCGGCCTCTTCGGGAAGCCTCTCGTCGGAGAGTGCCGCCACGACGACCTCGACGGCCTCCTCCCCCACCTTCTGGGCCAGGCGCTCGGGTCCGCCCTCGATCAGGGACACCGTATAGGATCCCTCTGGCATCTCCATGTGACGCTGCGCTATCGTCCCCGCTAGCCTCTCGACCATCGATCCGAAAGGGACGTCATGATCTCCTGCAGCCCTCACCCCCACCCTGTCCCCGGCCAGGCTAGTGAAAAAGCAACTCCTCTCGCCGGTGTGACAGGCGGGGCCGCGAGGCTCGACCATGTAGAGGAGCGCGTCTCCGTCGCAGTCGAGCCTGACCTCGATTACTCTTTGCGTGTTGCCGCTCGTCGCGCCCTTGCGCCAGAGGTCGGAGCGGGACCGGGAATAGTAGTGGGCCTCGCCGCTCGCGAGCGTCTTCTCGACGGCCTCGCGGTTGGCGTAGGCGAGCGTCAGCACGTCGCCCGTCGCCCCATCCTGGGCGACTACGGGCACCAGGCCGTTCCGGTCGAACCGTACCCTGTCGACAACCGCCATCATCCCGCCGCCGGCCCTTCGAACCTACCTGCCACGCTCGTCCTCCTGCTCGAGTTCCGCCAGTCTGACCGGGATGCCCGCCTGACACATGTGCTCCTTGACCTCGGCAATGCTGTACTCGCCGAAGTGGAAGATGCTCGCCGCGAGCACGGCACCGGCGCCCGCGTCTACGGCCGAGATCATGTGTTCCGGGCTACCCGCCCCGCCGGAGGCGACGATGGGAAGCGTCGTCTTCTCGGCGACGGTGGAGATCAGGTCCAGGTCGTAACCGCTCTCGGTCCCGTCGGCATCCATGCTGTTCAAGACGAACTCCCCCGCCCCCCGTTTCTCACCCTCGACGAGCCACCCAACGGCATCCATCCCCGTGTTGACCCGCCCGCCGTTCAGATGGACCTCCCAACCTGGGGAGTGACCGCGCCGCTTGACGTCGACGCTCAATACGACGCACTGGCTCCCGAAGCGTTCCGCTCCCTCCGTGATGAGGTCGGGGGTCCTGACGGCGGCGCTGTTTATGGAAACCTTGTCGGCTCCGGCGCGCAGCATGGCCCGCATGTCGTCAGCCGTCCTGACGCCGCCGCCGATGGTGTAGGGGATGAAGACCTCCTCTGCAGCGCGGCGGGCGAGCGTTGCGGCGGTGCCCCTCTGTTCGTGGGAGGCCGTGATGTCGTAGAACACGATCTCATCGGCCCCCTCCCTGTCGTAGAGGGCCGCAAGCTCCACAGGGTCTCCGGCGTCCCTTAAATTGGTGAAGTTCGTTCCCTTCACGACGCGGCCGGCGTCCACGTCGAGGCAAGGGATGATGCGCACCTTCAAGCTCATGGGGCGACCTTCTTTTCTCTTCCTAGACGCTCCAAACGCTCCGCGAAGAGGGCGAGGCCGTCGGCACCGAGCTCTGGGAGGTTCGCGAGACGTTCGATGAGGCGTTCGTCCTCCGACCGCCTGAAGACGATGTCGTTGACGGCGATAATGGAGATGCGGTCGGGATGGCGCTCGACGAGCTCGAAGGCGTCGCCTATGCTGATGGGCCCCTCCGAGAGCACCCGCATGTAGAACCCGGTGTAACCTGTCTGCGCGACCCGCCTCGCGAGCAGCCTCTGCCCGTTCTTACCGGCCAGCTTGCCGCAGGGCGTCCGCGGCTGGCTGACCTGGACCACGGCTTTCCCCATCCGAAATACGTCGCCTATGCAGACCTCGTTCTCGACGGCGCTGGAGACCGTCAGGTTCTCGGAGAAGGAGGCGGGTTCCAGCGTTCGGCCGAACAGCTTACTCCAGTGCGCATAGTGGTCGAACGGGTAGACACAGACGGCCTTGTCTACGCCGCCGTGGTTTAGTCGGTCGGCCTGTCCGTCGCCTTCGAAAGCGTGAAAACGGAGCACAGCGTTTGGGAGGGGCCTTTTGGCACCTGCCGTCCAGACCACTTCTCGCCCGTAGTGTTGGGCTCGGGGCAGGCCCACGTTCAACCAAACGACCTTCACCGGTTCACTGATCCTCTTCGGGTAGCCTCGCTACAGGGTAGGGCACGGTCGGCAAACTTGCTAGACGTAGGGAACGCTGGCGGTGGTGCACTCTTCGGCGAGGCGCGCGCGCAGGGCGTTCTTGGCCGGGAGGAGGACGGAGCCTTCGTCTCCCGCTCCGACCACCATCGAGCCGTCCCTCCCGCGCCAGTGGCGGTGGACCGTATAGGCGGCGAGCGTGCCTTCCACCAGGCTGACCGTCCTGTCCAGTTCCGCGTGGGACATCGCTGCGGAGACGTCGAGTTTGGAGACGTCCACGTTCTCGGGAACGGAGATGTCCGAGGAGAGGTTGCCCGTCCTGAGCCTGAGGCCGGGGGTGTCCCACAGGATCTCGATGGCCCCCCTGAGTCCGGAGGCCCTGCTCTCCTTGTTACCCTTGCGCAGCTTGGGGTCGTCCATCGCGCGGAGCTTTTGCGCGAGGTCGCCGTTCTCAGCAGCGCCAGAGCGTTCCAGGGAGAGCACCTTCAGCGTCGCCGCTGAGTCTACCTCGACGACCGCGCTCTGGTCTCTCTCCCGCGGGAAGGGGTAGTCCGTGTACTCCACACCCACCTTCTCCAGCTCGGCGAGCAAGTCCTCCGAGAGGGGTTCTCCGCCGAACATCCTGCGGCTCGCGGAGTAGGCAGGGAGGGCCACCTTCGAGAGGATGCGTTCGATCCTGCGCGTCCCCCTCTCGTTCGGAACGGCTAGCGGCGCGTCGACGCCGACGAGGACACCCCGCCGGTCAGTGCCGTAGCTTTCGACCGCCCCCGCTATGTCCTCCGCGCTCGTCGCGAACGAGTTAGCGATTATGCTCCCCCGCTCGTCTATCACCACGAGGCACGAGACCGTCTCCCGTGCCTCGCCTGGTCTCCACGCCAGGGCACAGCCCACAAACCTCAAGCTCACTCCTCTCCGGCACCGGCCACGATCCGCGAAATCCCCTCGCAGACCTCCCGGCACACCGTCTCGTCTTCGTGCTCGACCATAACCCGCACTACCGGCTCCGTCCCGCTAGGCCTCAAGAGAACGCGTCCCTCCTCCCCGAGCCTCTTCTCCGCCTCCGAGACGGCCAGCATGACCGCCTCGGAGGCCGCGACGGCCTTCGCTGCTCCTGGCTCATCGACCCTCACGTTGATGAGCGTCTGCGGGTACTTCTCCATCACGGCGGCAAGCTCCGAGAGCGGTTTGCCGCTGCGGACCATCACGTCGAGGAGGGCTAGCGCTGTTACTATGCCGTCTCCGGTCGTGCCGTGCTCGGAGAGGATCACGTGCCCCGACTGCTCCCCGCCGAGGGAGGCCCCGAGCCGGCCCATGGCCTCGGCGACGTGCCTGTCCCCCACGTCCGTCACCTCGTAGGGTATCCCCATCGACTCCATCGCCTTGAAGAATCCGAGGTTGCTCATGACCGTGACCACGACCCCACCTTCCAGCACCCCTCGCTCTTTCATGTCGCGGGCGAGGATGGCGATGATCCTGTCCCCGTCCACGACGTTGCTCTTCTCATCGACCGCGAGCACCCTGTCAGCGTCCCCGTCGAAGGCAAAGGCCACGTCGTGCCCGGAGGCGTCGAGCTCGCCTATGTGTGTGGAGCCGCAGCCGTCGTTGATATTAGTGCCCGTGGGCTCGACTCCTTTGAGGGTGAGGTCCACGCCCAATTCTCCGAACATTAGCGGCGCGACCTCGTGCGCCGCTCCGTTGGCGCAATCGAGGAGAATGTTCATGCCCTCGGCGGAAGGACGTAGCCGCTCCAGCACGTGGTCCGCGTACATCCGTACCGCATCGTCCAGCACATCGACGCTTCCGACCCCACTTCCGGTCGGGCGCAGGGATTCCGGCTCGAGCAGCCCTTCGATCTCATCCTCCTTCTCCGGGGCGAGCTTACGGCCTTCCTCCGAGAAGAACTTGATGCCGTTATCGGGGTAAGGATTGTGCGAGGCGCTTACTACGGCAGCAGCCGTAGCTCCGAGGCGCGGCGCGAGGGCCGCGACGCCGGGCGTTGGCAGAACGCCGAGATCGACGGCATCGGCGCCCCCGCTCGCGACGCCGGCGGCGAGGGCGCGTGAGAGCATCTCTCCCGAGAGGCGCGTGTCGCGTCCGATGGCGATCCTGCCCCCGAAAGCCCGGGAGGCGGCAAGCCCGAAGCGCAGGGCGTCCTCGGGCAGCAGGCCCTTGTTGGCGACCCCGCGCACCCCATCGGTGCCGAAGGTTATGGTTCTCCGTCTCAGTTCTTCTCCCCTCCTGAGGGGTAGATCCTGAACCCCGCCCGTTCCGTGTGCCTCAATGACCTGTAGAAATCTAGGCTCTCGTCCGAGGCTATGAGGTCCATTCGCTCGGCTCCCAACCTCGCGAAGGCCTCTTGCACGAGCCCCCTGCCTATGCCCCTGCGGCGCCACCTTTCATCGACCGCGAGCAGGCCGAGGTGCGCCTGGATGACACCGTCGCCGAAGACCTGCGCGAACCCGACAACTTCGTCGGTTTCGTCTGCCACTGCGACGAGGGTCGTCACGTCAGACTCGGTCAGGGACCTTCGGGTGAGGTCCGGATCGTGGCGGAAATTGCCCCACTCGAGCGAACGGCAGATCGCTACGACCCCGGAGAGGTGAGCGTCAGGATCGAACGCTTGGCAGACTACGGTAGATCTTTCCTCGCGCTGCATGCCGGCCTCCCTTCGAGCGCGTACGGGCCCCTTCCGCCACGCGAAAGGAGCCCGGGATGAAGGCGCTATTGCGGCCCTAGCGCTTGGAGAACTGCGGGCGTTTGCGGGCCTTCTTGAGGCCGTACTTCTTGCGCTCGACCGCCCTGGGGTCGCGGGTGAGCATCCCCGCGGCCTTGAGCTCGCCACGGGCTTCTTGCGACTCTTCGGCGAGAGCGCGGGCTATGCCGTGACGCAACGCTTCGGCCTGCCCGGTAGGTCCTCCGCCTTCGATCTTGGCGATGACCTCGTAGTGGCCGGCGGAGCCGAGGAGTTCCAGCGGCGAGCGCACCGCCGTGCGGTAGGCCGGGCGGGGGAAGTACTCGCCCAGGTCACGGCCGTTCACGGTGATCCTGCCCTCTCCCGGCAGTATCCTCACTCGCGCAACGGCGGTCTTGCGTCGTCCGGTTCCGATGTACAGAGCCTCCGCCATCTACTTCACCTCGAGCTTTTGCGGGTCCTGGGCCGAGTGTGGATGCTCGGGGCCCGCGTAGATCTTCAACTTCTTGAACTGCTTGCGGGCGAGCCGCGTCTTCGGCATCATCCCGTAGACGGCTTTGCGCAGGATCTTGGTCGGCTTGCGCGCGAGCATCTGCTCGTAGCTCGTCTCCTTCATGCCGCCGGGGTAGCCCGAGTGGCGCCTGTAGACCCTTTGCTCGGCCTTCCTACCCGTGACGACCACCCTGTCGGCGTTTACGACGACGACGAAGTCGCCGACGTCGACGTGTGGCGTGTACTGCACCTTGTTCTTGCCGCGTAGAACCCGCGCGATCTCCGTCGCCAGACGTCCGAGGTGCTTGCCCTCCGCATCCACGACGTACCATTTTCGCTCGACCTCGAGGGGCCGCGCCATGTAACTCTTCATCATCCTCCGGAGGTTCTGAGAACTTCAAAGGCCTTTAGACGGATCAAATAGTAGCATACATCAGCAAAACGACCAGCTGAGATCAGGCTTCAGGATTCGTACGGATAGTCGCATTGCTGATCGTTGCGCGTGCCATTGTGGCACCATAGTGGCGACATGGATGGTTGTGTTTTCTGCAAGATACTTGCGGGCAGGTTGCCCGCGAGCGTTGTGTTGCGCGAGGATGGCTGCACGGCGTTTATGGACATCCAGCCCATCAACACCGGTCACGTCCTCGTAGTACCCGACAATCACGCCGCCCGCTTGGCCGATCTACCCGAAGATAAGGGTTTCAGAATGTTCCGTACCGCGCAGAAGATCGCTGCCGCGCTCTACGAGAGCGGGCTCGATTGCGAAGGAGTCAACCTCTTTCTGGCCGACGGCGAGGCGGTGGGCCAGGACGTCTTCCACGTCCACCTGCACGTGTTGCCGCGCTTCGATGGGGACGGTTTCGGCCTGAGGTTTGGACCGGGCTACGCGGTCAGGCCCGATAAAGAAGAATTGGAAGCGGCCGCGAAACGCCTCAGAGATGCGTTGTGATCGGAGATGCCACGAGCGTTATCCGACACCATGTGAACGGCGTAGCGAGGGCCGTTCGCGAACCGGGCGCGCGATGAACCAGACGTGTCCGAACCGTCCCTACAAGACCTTTGCGATCGTCATGCCGTCGATGCGCTCCCGGATTAGGGGCAGCACGATGCCCCCCAACCTGGGGTCTTCGGCGATCCGCCGGTTGAACTCTCGCGTGGCCAGCGCCGTGTCCTCCCTGGGGTCGAGCACGGTGCCGCCCCTTATGGTGTTGTCGCCGAGGATGAGCGAGCCCGGCCGCACGAGCAGCAGGGAAGCGTCCAGGTAATCTGGATAGCCCTCCTTATCGGCATCGATGAAGACGAGGTCAAAGGGACCTTCGCCGTTTTCGATGAGGTCGGAGAGGAGTTCGTGGGCGTCGCCGACCCTGACCTCTACGATGGCGGAGAGGGCCGCCCGCTCGATGTTGTTGCGGGCGACCTCGGCGTGGTGCTCGTCTATTTCGAGGGAGATCAACTCTCCGTCATCGGGTAGCCCGCGCGCGAGGTGGATGGCGCTGTATCCGCCCAGAGTGCCGATCTCGAGTATACGCCGTGCCCCCGCTATCTCGACGAGCAGCCGCAGCAGCCTTCCCTGGTTAGGCGAGACGTTTATCTCCGGCAGCCCGCCCCTGCGCGAATCCCTGAGGGTGGCCTCCAGGACCTCATCCGAAGTGTCGAACAGGTTCTCGATGTAGCCGTCGATCTCTTCGAGTAGCTCTCTCGTATCTTCCGTGTTCATCCTTCACCTCTCCATAGGTCCATATAGTCGTAACCGACGCCGACGAGCGTGAGCCCGCGGCTCGTCACGGCCGGCCCCGCCTCGCTGCGGCTTCCTCCCGAGAGCAGCCGCCCGAACTGCTCCAGGTCCCTCTTGCCGCCAGCAACCTCCAGCATTGTACCGACCAGGGTGCGGACCATGCCGTAAAGGAACGAGCCGGCGGTGATGTGGTAGATCAGCAGGTCCTCGCGCCTGGTCCACAACGAGTAGGTGACGATTCTCTCGAAGCGGATGTGGTAGCCCTTTGATGGGGTAAAGGCCGTGAAGTCGTGGGTGCCTTCCACAAGCTGTGCTGCCGCAGAGAGGAGATCCAGATCCAACCTCCGCGGCACGTAGGCCGCGCGGTGGCGCTCCAGGGGGGATCTAATCTCGTCGTTGATCACCCTGTACTCGTAGGTCCGGCTGATCGCATCCTTGCGCGCGTCGAAGTCGTCGTGCACGGCGACGCAACGCCTCAGCGCCACGTCCTTTGGCAGAACCGCCGTCGCCTTGTAAGAGATGAGGGCAGGACGGAGATCCGTCTGCGCTTCGAAGGAGATGACCTGCCCGCTCGCGTGCACGCCCGCATCCGTCCGGCCGGCAACGCTCAGCTTGACGGGCTGGCGGAGCACGGTGGAGAGAGCTTCGGAGAGTACGCCCTCGACCGTCCGGAGCCCTGGCTGCGCGGCCCATCCGGCGAAGTCGGCACCGTCGTACTCGACGAGCCCGACGTATTTCTTCAAAGCAGGACCCCGATCAGCAAAACGAGCACCGTGACGGAGAGCGCGAGCGCGTCCCTCGCGCGGAAGCGTAGCTCGCGGTAGCGGGTCCTGCCCTCGCCGCCCCTGTAGCCCCTGCTCTCCATAGCCTCGGCCAGTTCGTCGGCGCGGCGGAAAGCCCCGACGGTCAGCGGCACCAGTACAGGGATGAGTGAGCGGGCCCTGCGCAGCGGTCCCCCCTCCGAAAAGCCCGCGCCCCGGGCGGCCTGGGCGCCTTTGATCTTCTCCGCCTCCTCCCCGAGCGTCGGGATAAACCGCAGCGCTATGGTCATCATCATCGCGACCTCGTGCACCGGGAACCGCAACCTCTTTAGTGGAGAGAGCAAATCTTCGATCCCATCTGCCAGCGCTACGGGCGCCGTCGTCGCAGTGAGCACCCCCGCCACTCCGACGAGCACGGTAATCCGCAAAGCCAGGAAAAACCCGAGCCGCAAACCGCCGGCATGAACCTCTAAAAAGCCCCGCTCGAAGACGGTAGCCCCTTCGCGCGAGAAGAGGACCTGGAACGTCACCGTGAGCGCCACGATAAACAGCACGGGTCGTAAGAGGCGCAAGAAACTGCGGACCGGGATACGGCTCGCGGCCACGAGCGCCACGAGCGCCGCCGCGACGAACATCAGTCCCATCGTGGAGTCTATGAGGAATAACCCAGCTACGAGCACGGCGGTGGCCAAGATCTTGGCCCTGGGGTCGAGGTCGTGAACCAGTGAGGCAACGGGATAGAACTGCCCGAGGCTCGTCATCTCAGACCCCCGGCAAAGCCCTGAACGCGGCGAGCGTATCGTCGAAGCGCACAGGGGTTCCGATCTCGGGTCTCGACCCCTTGAGAAGTGAGGCCACCCTCACGGTCGCCGGGGCCAGCTCGGGGTAGCCGTAGAACACCTCGGCCGGGGTCCCGGTGACGCGCACCCTGCCATCGTGCAGCGCGCACACCCGGTCCGCGACCTCGGCTACCTCCTCGAGGTCGTGGGAGACGAGGACGACGGAGACGCCCGCATCGCGCAGACGCCGGATCAAGGCCAGCAACTCATCCCTGGTAGCAGGGTCGAGACCCGCCGTCGGCTCGTCGAGGACGAGGACCTCGGGTCCCATGGCGAGCACTCCGGCGATGGCGGCCCGCCGCTTCTCGCCGCCGGAGAGGGCGAACGGAGAACGCGCCGCCAGGTCCTCGACCCCGAGCAACTCCAACGACTCCCGCACCCGCTGCCGAACTTCCTCCTCGTTCAACCCGAGCCGGCGCGGGGCGAAGGCGACATCTTCCTCGACGGTCGGCGCGAAGAGCGCCGCCTCGGGGAACTGGAACACGAGCCCGACCCTGCGCCGCAGCTCGCTCTTCTTCAACCTCGTCGCGTCCACGCCGTCGACCAGTACCTCGCCAACTGTCGGCACGAGCTGCAAATTCATGTGCCGCACGAGCGTGCTCTTGCCTGAGCCCGTGCCGCCGACGATGCTGAGCACCTCGCCCGGCTCGACGCTGAGCGAGACGCCACGCAGCGCCTCGACCTCGAACGGGGTGCCGGCGGCGTAGACGTGGCTAACGTCCCGTAGCTCCAGCCTCATCTCATCCTCGTTCCGCTTCCAGCCCTCGCCAGGATGGCCTCGGCAAGCTCTTCCGGCGTCTTGAGGTTCGCCGGGAGACCGAGCGCCAGCGCCAGCCTCGGCACGACGGGCAAAACGAGCCGATTCTCGCGCAAGACGTCGGGGTCGGAGAGCAACCGCTCCGGGCTCTCGTCAGCTACGAGCTCTCCCCCGTTGAGGACGAGGATGCGATCGGCGTTCAGCAGCTCTTCGAGGTGGTGGGTCACGTGCAGGACGGTCTTCTCGGCGCGCAGGGCTTCGAGGCGCTCCAGAACCTCCCTGCGTCCCGCGGCGTCGAGCATCGAGGTGGGCTCGTCCAGGGCGAGTACCTCCGGTTCGACGGCAAGGAGACCCGCGAGGGCGACCCGCTGCTTCTCGCCGCCCGATAGGGTGTGCGGCTCGCGGCGCTCGTAGCCTTCGAGCCCGACGGACCGGATAGCCTGGGCTACCCGTTCCCTCATCTCCCCCCGGGGGACGCCGAGGTTCTCGAGGCCGAAGGCGACGTCGTCCTCGACGAAGGGGGCCACGAGACCGTTCTCGGGGTTCTGGAACAACACACCTAGGTGCTTCCGGACCTCGAAGGGCTCCGTGGCAGGATCGCGGCCGGACACCCGTACGCGGCCCGAGTCGGGGCGCAGGAGACCGTTCAGGAGGCGGACGAGGGTCGACTTGCCGCCGCCGTTCGGCCCGACCACGCCGACGTACTCGCCAAGACGGAGCTCGAAGCTGACCTCGGACAGGGCGGGCTGGCCCCCGCCAGGGTAGGAGAAGGTTAGTCTTTCGCAAGAAACGGCGAGGGACCCACCTGGGCGGGTCCCTGTGCCGGGGTTCTGCACGTTTGGGGCTACTCCGAGGTGTGGTTGACCAGCTCCAGGTAGACGGTCTCGGCGCCGTCGCCGAGCCTGGGACCGAGCTTCAGGATGCGCGTGTAGCCCGAGTTGCGGTCGTCGAGCTCGGGGGCG
Organism: Actinomycetota bacterium; assembly: GCA_046733115.1. GTDB lineage: Bacteria > Actinomycetota > Rubrobacteria > Rubrobacterales > Rubrobacteraceae > Rubrobacter_D. Next base: position 31,675 of record JBKPOM010000111.1, read on the forward strand.
ACGTCCTCGAAGAGGCGACGCACGACGGTCTTGTCCTTCAGGACCTTGACGGCCTGGCGCCTGGAGGCGAGGTCGTCCTTTTTGGCCGTGTTTATCAGGTTGTCCACGACGCCGCGCAGCTCCTTCGCCTTCGGGGCGGTCGTCTTGATGCGGCCGTGTGTGATCACCTGCCCCGCCATCGTGCCGAGCATCAGGTTGCGGTGCTGGGCCTCGCGGCCGAGCTTCCTGCCTCGCTTAGCGTGCCTCATTATCCTCGCTCTCCAGTGAATACCCGTACTCGAGGAGCTTGGAGCGGATCTCATCGACGCTCTTCATCCCGAGGTTGCGGATGTTCATGAGCTCTTCTTCGGTCATCGTGGCGAGCTGGCCTATGGTGTCGACGCCCTCGCGCTTGAGGCAGTTGTAAGACCGTACCGTGAGCTCCAGATCCTCTACCGGACGCTCGTCCGTGATGACGGGCCGCCCGGCACGCTGGCCAGCCTCGGGAGCACCCGCTCCGCGGTAGCCGTCGGTGAAGAGGCCGAGAAAGTCCATGAGCTGCCTGGAAGCATCCTGCAGCGCCTCCTGGGGCTCGATACGTCCATCGGTGAAGACCTCCATCCGCAAGGAGTCGAGGTCGGCCCTCGCGCCCGCGCGCGTCTCGGTGACCGTGTAGTTCACCCTCTGGACCGGTGAGAACAACGAGTCGACGGCGATGACCCCTATCGGGTCGGCGTCGCTCTTGTTCTGCTCTGCCCTCGCGTAGCCCTGGCCCCTCTCGACCGTCAGGCGCATGTCGAGGTGCCCGCCCTCGGAGACGCTCGCTATGTACGCCTCGGGGTCCACGATCTCTACGTCGGCCTTCAGCTCTATATCGGCCGCGGTGACCTCGCCCGGGCCGTCCTTGGCGATCGTCAGCTCTATCGGTTCCTCGCGCTCGAGCTTGAACTTCAAGCCCTTGATGTTGAGGATGATGTCGACTACGTCCTCTTTGACGCCCTCTATGGTCGAGAACTCGTGGCTGACGCCCTCTATCCGGATCTTGGTTACCGCCGCCCCCGCGAGCCCGGAGAGCATGACGCGCCTCAAAGAGTTGCCCAAAGTGTGCCCGAGCCCGCGCGGCAACGGCTCGGCGAGGAAGGTGCCGCGCCTGGACTCTTCTTCTTCCACCCTGAAGCGGGGTGGTGCTATGTCGAACATCGTCAAAATATCACCTGCTAGAAAAGTATCTGTTCGCTACCGGCTGTAGAACTCGATGATGAGCTGCTCTTCGACGGGCGTGTCGATCTCGTCTCGGCCCGGCGTGTGAAGTAGCCTGCCCGTGAAGTTGTCGTGGTCGGCCTCCAGCCACGGCGGGACGGCCACCACGTTCTCCACGGCGTTCTGGATGGGCACGAGGCCCCTGCTCTTCTCCTTAACCGTGATCACGTCTCCCGGCTTCAAGATGGCCGAGGGAACGTTGTGCTTGCGGCCGTTGAGCTGGAAGTGCCCGTGCACAACGAGTTGCCGCGCCTGCGGACGGCTAGTGGAGAAACCCATCCTGTAGACGACGTTGTCCATCCTGAGCTCCATGAGGCTGAGGAGGTTCTCGCCGGAGACGCCCTGCATCCTGGTGGCCCTGTCGTAGGCCTTCCTGAACTGCTTCTCGGAGACGCCGTAGTACCAGCGGGCCTTCTGCTTCTCCATGAGCCTCAGGCCGAACTCCGTCTGGCGGTGCCTGCCCCTGCCGTGCTCGCCCGGCGGGTAAGGCTTCTTCTCCAGCGGGTTCTTCCGCATCGAAGAGAGCATCACGCCGGCGCGGCGGTCCCTTCTTCCTCTCGGTCCTGTGTAACGTGCCATGCTACCCCCTGCGCCTCTTGGGCGGCCTGCAACCGTTGTGAGGCTGGCCCGTCACGTCCTTGATCCCGAGGACCTCTATGCCCATGGACTGGAACGTCCTGGCGGCCATGTCACGGCCTGAACCGTGGCCCTTGACCTCGATATCCACGCGCCTCATGCCCTGGTCCATCGCCTTGTTGGCGACGCTCTCGGCCGTCATCTGTGCCGCGAAGGGTGTGCTCTTGCGGCTCCCCTTGAAGCCAAGAGATCCCGCCGACTCCCAGGCTATGACGTTGCCCTCCTGGTCGCTTACGGAGACGATGGTGTTGTTGAAAGAGCTCTTGATGTGGACCACGCCGGTCGTTACGTTGCGGCGGACCCTGCGCCGCGACCTGCTGGCCCCCCGCGCGCGTTGCTGCTGTTGCCTCTGCCTGCCCATCTACCTCTTCTTCCTCCCGCCTATCGACGGCTTCGGGCCCTTGCGCTGGCGGGCGTTCGTCTTGGTCCGCTGCCCGCGCACGGGTAGACCCCTGCGGTGCCTTATGCCCCTGTAAGTCCCGATGTCTATAAGCCGCCTGATGTTCTGCTGCGTCTCGCGCCTCAGGTCGCCCTCGACCTCGACGTTCTGGTCGATGTAACTCCGGATCTTGCCGACCTCGCCCTCCGCCAGGTCCCGAACCTTCGTGTCGGGATCGACTTCGGTCTCGCGGCAGATCTTACGCGCCGTTGAACGCCCGACACCGTAGATGTAGGTCATCCCTACCTCGACGCGCTTCTCGCGCGGAAGGTCTACTCCTGCTATCCGCGCCATACTAACCCTGCCTCTGCTTATGCCTGGGGTTCGTACAGATCACCCGCACAACCCCGCGGCGTCTTATTACCTTGCACCGCTCGCAAATGGGTTTCACGCTCGCCCTTACCTTCACAGCTCTCTCCTTAAGTTCTGAACCTGTAGGTGATACGTCCCCGGCTCAAGTCGTAGGGGCTCAACTCCACCTTCACCCTGTCGCCCGGCAGAATGCGGATGTAGTTCATCCGCATCTTGCCCGAGATGTGCGCCAGCACGTTGTGCCCGTTCTCTAACTCGACCCGGAACTGCGTGTTGGGCAGCGCCTCGGTTACGGTGCCTTCAACCTCTATGACGTCTTCTTTGGCCAAGGACCTCCTCTTTTCAGAATAGTTACAAGATGGCTGAAGCCAAACGAATATCTTATCACGCCTGTCTGGCCTCTCCCACCGAAAACTCCGCTTTCTATCAGCCTTCGCCCCCGTTTTTCGTCAACACACACGGGCCGTTCTCGGTGACGGCGATGGTGTTCTCGAAGTGGGCCGAGAGGGAGCCGTCGGCGGTGTAGATAGACCACCCGTCCCACTCACTCATGCGGATGGCGTAGTCGCCGAGCGTGATCATGGGCTCTATGGCAAACGTCATCCCCGGCCGCAACCGCGGCCCGGTCCCCGGAGTTCCGTAGTTCGGGATCTGGGGCTCCTCGTGCATCTGGCGTCCGACCCCGTGTGAGACCAGGTCCCTGACCACCCCGTACCCGCGCGACTCGGCCAGCGATTGTATCGCGTGGCCCACGTCGCCAAGCCTGTTGCCGGCCCGCATCTGCTCCGTAGCCGCCGCGAGGCAATCTTTCGTGGCGCCAAGCAGCCCGACGACCTCGTCCGGCACGTCACCTACGGGGACGGTGGTCGCCGAGTCGGTCACGAAGCCCTGGTAGCGGACGCCCACATCGAGTGAGATTATGTCGCCGCTCTTCAGGCGGTAGGAACCGGGGATGCCGTGCACGATCATGGCGTTCGGCGAGGCGCAGATGGATGCCGGGAACCCCTGATATCCCTTGAACTCCGGGGTCCCGCCGTGGGAACGTATAAAGTCCTCGGCGAGGCGGTCGAGCTCGCGCGTCGTCACGCCGGGCTTGACGTTCTCCTCCAGCATCTCGAGGCAGGCGGCGGTTATGCGCCCGCCCTCGCGCATCGCCTCGAGTTCCTTCTTGCTCTTGCGGACGATCAAGCGTCTTCCTTCTGGTCGACGGCCTCGAGGATGTCTTCTGTTACCTTCGGGATCTCCTGCTCGGCGTCGACCGTAATGAGGAGGTCGCGCTCGGCGTAGTAGTCCTTCAGTGGTTCGGTCTGGTCGTGGTAGATCTCTAGCCTGCGCCTGATGGCTTCCTCGGCGTCGTCGTCGCGCTGGATGAACGGGCCAGGGTCGTCGCCGTTATCGGGGGGCGGGTCATATTCGACGTGGTAGATCTTGCCCGTCGCCTGGCTCTGGCGCCTTCCCGAGAGCCGCTCCACGAGCGCGTCGTCGGGTGCGTCGAGGGCGACCACCGCGTCGAGGTCCTCGCCGATGTCGTCCAGCGCCTCATCCAGGACCTTCGCCTGCGCTTCGTTGCGCGGGAAGCCGTCAAGCAGCCAGGCGTCGGCGTCGTTGAGGTAGGGCTTCGCCATCTCGACGATGATCTCGTCGGGCACCAGCTCGCCCTTGTCGTTGTACTCCTGCACCTTCTTGCCCAACTCGGAGCCGGACTCGATCTCGGCGCGCACTATGTCCCCCGTGGAGATGTGTGTGGCGCCGACTTTGTCCGCGAGGCGTTGCGCCTGCGTTCCCTTGCCTGCTCCCTGGGGCCCAAGCAGAATAACCCTCATCGTCTCCTCAAGAATCCTTCGTAATTGCGCATCATCAACTGGCTCTCTAGCTGCCTTACCGTGTCCAGGGAGACGCCGACCACGATCAGGATCGAGGTTCCTCCGAGGAAGATCGTGTTCCCCAGGCTGAGGGCGTCGGAGATCAGGTAAGGTAGCACGGCGACGACGGCCAAAAACAGGGCGCCGAAGAGCGTGATCCTGGTCAGTACGTTGTTGAGGTAGATGGCCGTCGGCTGTCCAGGCCTGTATCCGGGCACGTAGCCGCCGCTCTTCTTCAGGTTGTCGGCGTGCTCCACGGGGTTGAACTGCACCGCCGTATAGAAGTAGGTAAACATTATGATGAGCAGCGCGTACAGGATCAGGTATGGCGCGTTGCCAGGATCGAAGAAAGTAGAGAGCCGCCCCAGGATCGAGTTCGGGTCGCCCCTGGAAGCTAGTTGCCCGAGCACCACGGGGAAGAGCAACAAGGAGGAGGCGAAGATGATCGGGATGACCCCCGCCATGTTGACTTTCAGGGGAAGGTAGGTGGTCCCGCCCTGGCTCATCTTGCGCCCGACCTGCCGCTTGGCGTAGGTGATGGGGATCCTGCGCTGTCCCTCGTTGACGAAGACGATGGCCGCGACGATCAAGACGGCCAGGAGCGCGAGCACGACAACGGTAAGCACGTCACCGTTCTCCCTGAGCGCCTGCACGGCCTGCGGCGCCCTGGAGAGTATCGAAGCCGTGATGATGAGCGAGATGCCGTTGCCGAGGCCCCGCTGGCTTATCAGCTCGCCGAACCACATAGTGAGCATCACGCCCGTCGTGAGGGTGACCACGGCGACGAGTATCTCTACGGGGCTCGTCCCGGCGAGCGCTCCGCCGCCCTGCGCCGAGCGGAAAAAGAAGACCATGGCCACGGACTGGACCAGGGCCAGTGCGAGCGTGAAGTAGCGGGTGTACTGCGTGATCTTCTGCTGTCCCGTCTCGCCTTCTTTGGCCAGCTCCTGCAGACGAGGTATGGCGACCGTCATGAGCTGCATCACGATCGCGGCCGTTATGTAGGGCATGATCCCCAGTGAGAACACCGAGAAGTTGTTGAAGGCCCCGCCGGTGAAGGTCCCGAACAAACCGGTAATAGGGTTGCTGGTCTGAAGACCGCCACCGAGAACGTCAGGCCTGACGCCGGGTAGGGGTATGTAGGCCCCGAGCCGGTACGCCCCCAGCATGGCAAACGTGAACAGGAGCCTCGTCTGTAGCTCCGGTATCTTCCAGGCGTTGGCCAGGGATCCCAACATATCTAGATCTCCAGTATCTCGACGCTTCCGCCGCCAGCCTCTATCTTCTCCCTCGCCGACTTCGAGAACGCGTGCGCCCTCACCGTTACGGCGCGCCCCACGTCCCCATCGCCGAGGATCTTGAACAGTTCGGCCTTCTTCCTGACGAGCCCGGCGGCCCGCAGCTCGTCCGGACCTATCGTATCACCGGGAACGCCTTCGAGTTCGCCGAGGTTGACCGGCGCGTAGACGGTCGGCCGGGCCACGGTATGACGGCCCCTCGCCTCGCCCTTGAGTCGCGGCAACCGCCGCTGCAGCGGCATCTGTCCGCCCTCGTAGCCCGCGAACGCCGAGGCGCCCGATCGGGAGCCGGCGCCCTTGTGGCCGCGCCCCGAGGTCTTGCCGTACCCGGAGCCGGTGCCACGCCCGACGCGCTTGCGCGCCTTCTTCGAACCTGGGGCCGGGGAAATTTCGTTCAACCTCACAGTTACTCCACCTCCTCGGCCTTCACGAGGTGCTGCACCTTGTGGACCATGCCCCGCATCTGGGGCGTGTCCTCGTGCACCCGGGAGTCCCGGATGCGCTTGAGCCCAAGTGCGCACACCGTCCTCTTGTGGCCCTCCTTGGAGCCGATGACGCTCCTAACCTGTGTAACCTTCAGGGGGCTCATAGTGTTATCTTCACCCCCCGCATCTCCTCGATCTCGGCCTTGCTGCGAAGACGCTTGAGGCCCTCTACCGTGGCCTGGACCAGGTTCACCGAGGTCGTCGAGCCGAGCGCCTTCGTGAGCACGTCGCGGACTCCGGCGAGCTCCAGGACCGCACGGACGCCGCCGCCCGCGATCACACCTGTACCCTCGGAGGCCGGCTTGAGGAGAACCGAAGAGCTCTCGAACTTGCCGATAACCTCGTGCGGGATGGTGGTGTTGCGCATCGGCACGTCGAACATGTTGCGCTTGGCCCTGTCCTGGCCCTTCTGGATGGCTGCCGGGACGGTGTTGGCCTTGCCCAGGCCCGCGCCGACGCGGCCCTTACCGTCGCCGACGACCACGAGGGCCGAGAAGTTGAAGCGCCGGCCGCCCTTAACGACCTTGGCGACGCGCCGGATCTCGACGACCCTGTCCTGGAGATCTGAGGCTCCGTCGCGCTGACGGCCGCGTCCCCCGCCGCCTCCCTGTCTGTTGTCGTTTCTTGGTCGACCCAAGACATTTCCTCCTAAAAGTTAGAGCTTCAGTCCGCCCTCGCGCGCGCCCTCGGCGAGCGCCGCGATGCGTCCGTGGTACTTGTTTCCGCCCCTATCGAAGACGGCGATTTCTATCCCCGCATCAGAAGCCTTGCTCGCGATAAGCTCCCCGACCTTGCGGGCGGCATCCTTGCGGTCCTCGGCCTCCTCGACCTCGCGGGAGTCGGCCGCGGCAAGCGTCGTCGCCGCGTCGTCGTCGATCAGCTGGGCGTAGATGTGAACGTTCGAGCGGTACACGGAGAGGCGCGGGCGCTCGGCGGTGCCGGTGACCTTGCGCCTGACGCGCTTGCGCCGCTTCTCCCTGTGCATCCGCTTCTGCAGAGTAGCCATAGATTCCTCCCAGAGCTAAGCTAGCCGGCCTTGCCGACCTTGCGTCGGATCTGCTCGTCGCTGTAGCGGATACCCTTGCCCTTGTACGGCTCGGGCGGGCGGACCATCCGTATCTCCGCCGCCGTCTGGCCCACCCGCTGCTTGTCTATACCGCGCACGATGATGGTCGTGGCGTTGGGGACCTCAAACTCTATCCCCTCGCGCGGCGAGATAGAGACGGGATGCGAGTACCCGACCTGCAAATTGATGTCCTGTCCCTGCAGCGCGGCCCTGTAGCCGACGCCCGCGATGTTCAGCGTCTTCGTGAACCCGACCGTCACGCCGGTGACCGCGTTCTGGATCAGGGAGCGCGTGAGCCCGTGCATCGCCTTGTGCTCGGGCGAGTCGGAGGCACGCTCGACGACGATGCTGCCGCGCTCCTGCCTGACCTCGACCCCGCGGCCCACGGGCACCGTGAGGTCGCCCTTCGGACCGTTCACCTTCACGCTGCGGCCCGAGAGCTCCACGCTCACCGCACCAGGAACCTCGACGGGGGCTTTACCTGTCCTCGACACTCTCAAAACCTCCCTAATAGACGAAGCAAAGGACTTCGCCGCCGACGCCCCTGCGCCTGGCCTGGTGGTCGGTCAGGACCCCCTGGGAGGTCGAGAGTATCGCCACCCCGAGCCCGTCGAGCACGCGGGGGATGTTGGTCTGCTTGCGGTAGACGCGGCGCCCGGGGCGGCTCATCCGCCTCAGGCCCGCGATGCCGCGGCGGCCGTCGGGGCCGTACTTCAGCGTTATAACTAGCCTCCGCTCGACGCCACTGCCACGCTCCGCGACCTCCTGGACGTAGCCTTCCTCCTGCAGAATCCTGGCGATCTCCGCCTTCATCTTCGAGTGCGGAATCTCGACCGTCTCCTGCTTCGCCATGTGCGCGTTGCGGATACGCGTCAGGAAATCCGCTATTGGATCGGTGACCGTCATGCTTTACCAACTCGCTTTCGTTACGCCAGGGATCTTCCCCTCGTGGGCCAGCTCCCTGAGGCAGATCCGGCAAAGCCCGAACTTCCTATAGTAGCCACGCGACCGGCCGCACCTCTGGCACCTGCTGTACTCCCTGACGGTGTACTTCTGCTTTCTCTGCTGCTTTGCCAGCAACGCTTTTCTCGTCATACCTACCTCTCAGCTCTGCCTGAACGGCATCCCGAGGAGCCGCAACAGCTCCCGCGCCTCTTCGTCGCTCTCCGTCGTCGTCACGATCGCCACGTCGAGGCCGCGGGTCGCGTCAATGGAGTCGTAGGTGATCTCCGGGAAGATCACCTGCTCCCTCAAACCTATTGCATAGTTCCCGCGCCCGTCAAAGGAGGCCGGGCTCACGCCCCTGAAGTCCCTGACGCGCGGGAGCGCTATCGAGATGAAGCGGTCGAGGAATTCCCACATGCGCTCGCCACGCAGCGTGACCCTGGCGCCTACGGGCATGCCCTCCCGGATCTTGAACCCGGCTATGGACTTGCGGACCCGCCTGAGCTGGGCCTTCTGGCCAGTGATCCTGGCGAGGTCCTCCATCGCCCCGTCCATGGCGCGGCTGTTCACCACGGCCTCCCCGACGCCCATGTTGACCACGATCTTCTCTAGACCAGGCATACGCATGGGGTTCTCGATGCCGAACCTCTCCTTGAGGTTCGGGACGACCTCCTCGTTGTACCTGTCCCTCATCCTAGCCATCGATATCCTTCCCGGACTTCTTGCCGACCCGGATCTTCTCCCCGGAGTCCGTGAAACGGTAGCCAACCTTCGTCGGCTCGCCATTGCTCGGGTCGATCAACATCACGTTCGAGGCGTCTATGGGGGCCTCGAAGTGGTAGAGCCCCTGCTGGTTCTGCTGGCTCGGCCGCGCGTGGCGTGTGCGCACGTTGACGCCGTTCACCACGAGCCTGTTCTCCCTGGGGAGAACGTGCGCGACCTCGCCGCGCTTGCCTTTCTCTTTGCCGGAGATCACCACGACGGTATCCCCGCGCTTCAGTTTGAGACCCATAACTTAAAGCACCTCCGGGGCGAGCGAGATGATCCTGGTGTAACCCTTCTCCCTGAGCTCGCGCGCGACGGGCCCGAAGATGCGCGTACCTCGCGGAGCCCCGTCGGGGTTGATTATGACCCCGGCGTTCTCGCCGAAGCGGATGTAGGATCCGTCGTCGCGTCGCGTCTCCTTCTTGGTCCGCACCACGACGGCCCGCACTACCTCGCCCTTCTTCACGGCGCTGCCTGGGGTTGCCTCCTTGACGGTGGCAACGATCACGTCTCCAACGCCCGCCGTACGCCTCTTGCTTCCGCCGAGCACGCGGATGGTCAGGATGCTTCTGGCCCCCGAGTTGTCCGCGACCCTCAGCCTAGATTCCTGCTGTATCACTACTCGGCCCTCGATATGACGTTCGCGAGCCGCCACCTCTTGCGCTTCGAGAGCGGCCTGGTCTCTATGATCCTGACCGTGTCGCCCACGCGCGCCTCGTTGCGCTCGTCGTGCACGATGAACTTCTTGGAGCGGCGCACCCGCTTCTTGTACATCGGGTGACGCACGAGTGCCTCGACCGCAACCGTCACGGTTTTATCCGCCTTGTCCGAGACGATGAGCCCAACCCGCTCCTTGCGCCTGTTGCGCTCGGTGTCGGTCTGTATCTGGCCCTCGTCCTGGTCGAGCGCGGGACCCTTGGCAGACCCCGTGTCCAGGCCGGCCTCGACCGTCTCGCCGGCCTCCCCCACCTCGACGAGATCCTGCGGCGTCTCGGCCACGGGCTTCGCCACCGGCTCCTCCGTCGTCTCCGGAGTCTGGTTTCTCTCTTCCTCTACCACTACTGACTCTCCTGCTGTTTATGGTTCAGGACCGTCAGGATCCTGGCGATGTTCTTCCTGACCTCTTTGAGCTGTCCCGTGTTCTCCAACTGCCCCGTCGCGTGCTGGAAGCG
>JBKPOM010000112.1:0-4117 GCA_046733115.1 Actinomycetota bacterium
TCGCGCACCAGCGCCAGGTACGGGGCGACGAACGCCCACTCCTCGTCGGAAACGTCGCTCGGGTATGGTTTTCATGGTTTTCGAGTATCCATACCGAGATGGTACCGTTCCCGAGCCAAAGTTCATAACACCCTCTAGGGATAACCGAAGGGACTATCGGCCAGAAGGTCGTGTAGTTCACCCGGTCGAGAAGGGCCACGCCCACATCTTCGCTTCCGCCGAGCACACGCGCCAACTCCCTCGCCGCAGCCAGTCCTCCGAATCCACCGCCCACTATAAGGATCCTCGTCGAGGCGTACGCGTAAGTGCTATTGAGCGACGCGGGCTCGCGTAGCCGGTTGTAGGCTACCCAAGTGGCTCCTACAATCAGACCTGCCCCCAAGAGCTTACTCTTCATCCTCCTCTGGGTCGCTTCCTACCGAGAACCTCGCTTCGCTAGCCGACTTGGCGCGCTCGCCGAACTCGGCCATTGCCGGGACTTATGGGCAACCCTAGAGCCAATATCGGCTAGCCAAGGAAGCGCTCCACCTATGAATGCACTTGGCCCCCGTTCGCTACTGTGGCGGTCCCGAAAGGCCGCTTATGACCACGGAGACAACGTTGAGCACCGTCGCGACGATGCCTAGGATCTGGCTCACCCGGTCTTAGCTCGTGAGACCGAGTAGCCCAGTGTACCGAGAATGATGCCCGGAAACTCCATCGAGATGCCCTCCAGAACGAAGATCCCAACCCCGGCGCAGATCACGCCGAGCAGGCCCATTACCCCTCCCACCACCGCTCGTAGACCCATAAAGACCTCTTTTCTTTTGGCTGCCTCCTCTCATACTGCCGCTTCCCGCCCATATGACGACACCGCAACCATTACTGCTGCGCGCAGCAGCGGCCATCATACTGTGGTGCCCCATACCTCACAACCTAGACTGCCGTCTTGTCAAATGCCGGCGTTCGCGCGCCCACACCCGCTTTACGGAGTAACGTCCCACGAGCTGGCTGAAAACAGTGTCGATGCGGTAGCGAAGGCGGCTCAAGAAGGCGCTCTTTCTCGGGGAAGTGTCTCTTTTCTTGCAGGAGTACGGAGCCAGAAGTTCTATGTTTATCCGCTCCAGCTCCTCCTTGGTCTTTGGCGATGATAGTTGCGAGCCCCAACGACCACATCCGAAAACCCAAGCGTGCGGGCCGGGGTCCTCTCCTGTAAGCGATCCCGGCCCTCCGTTTCTGCACGCCGAACTTAGTAGAACGTTCCTACTGGGCAGCTCGAGCTTGGTGAACAGAAGGCCGAAGCAGAGCCAAGATTACTGTACCAAAAATGTTTATTTTCGGAAGTCTGCATGGCCCGGTCCAACACCTATGAGCAGCCCTGGCTGAAATAGGCTGCCTTCGGGTATCATCTAGTCTTTCCCCTGAGTCCCCCATAATACCTCGCACAGCCCGTATCCCCTCCAAGACTGGCCCGGCATGGGACTGGGGCAGAGCGCGCGAGTGGGGCACTACAGGACGAAGGCATGGAGGGCGGCATAGAGGGCGTAGCTGGCGACGAGCAGCGCACCCTCCACGCGCCCGACGCGACCGCGGGCGAAGAAGAGGGTCGCCAGCCACGTGACCACAACCAGGTAGGGCCAGTCGAAGGCGACCACCTGCGGGGCCACATGTACCGGGAAGATCAGGGCGATCAAGCCTAGGTTGAACCACAAGAAGTACAGGAGTGTGCCCACCAGATTGCCCGCTGAGACTTCCGGCCGTCCCTCCCGAGCGGGGACGGCCTGGCGTATCACCTCCTCCACCTCTATAGCCGCTGGCGTCACAACCATGCCGACTAACAGGGCGGAGAGCCCCAGCACGGAGACGATGCCCTCGGCTCCCTCGGTGACCAACTCTCCCCCTACGGCGATCACACCCAAGCCCAAGACCGTCAAGCCGACTGCCCCGGGATAGGAGCGCGTCTTCTCCTCTGCTTCCCGGATCTCTTCAGACTCTAGAAAGGCATGGTCCCGGGAGGCTCGCACCAGGTAGAAGATGGCCGCGACGAAGGCTAAGAGTAGTACGACGCCCGCCGGGCGGTTTGTCCTCCCTCCGATAAGACCCACCCCGACCAGCACGGGGCAGATGGCCATAAGGACCAGGAAGCCGCGAGGTAGGTTCATCCGTAGCGGGTAGAGTATGGCGCCAAGCCCCAAAGCGACGCATACTAGGAAGATCGCACCGCCGAAGACGGTGCCCAGGGCGACTTCCTCCGCTCCCCTCCTTGCCGCCGCGAGGCCCACCGCCACGTTCTCAGCCTCGAAGCCTGAGAGGACGGCAGCGATGGCAAACGCTGAGACTCTGAGCAGGCCGGCGAGCCCGACCAACCCTTCTAGGAGGCGCTCGGTGGCCCACACCACGATCACCACTCCGACGACGAACAGGACGAACGGCAAGACGGAGGTCAGGGCTACTCCTTCCGGTGTGCGTGATGGTGGTGGCTCGCCCTCATCCTGGCGGCATCATAACCTTTTCCTATTCACCGGATTGCGTAGAAGGAGTCTTCTGCGAACTTCGCCCTAACGGCGTTCTCCGAAGTTGGCCATCAAATGCAAACGCGCCTCCGGTACACCGGACGAACGGTTCAAGCCCGTACTCGGTAGACAAAATAACGTGCCACCGGGTGCTCCTTCGGCATGGCAACGTGTTTGTCCGGGTACGTTAGCGTGAGGCGCCGATCGATCGAGCAGGAGAGGTAGTTGGGGGAAGAGATCCAAGGGTTGACACAGAGCGAGGCGCGAGAGCGTCGGGAGCGGGGGCTGGGCAACGATGCCCAGGTAAGGACCGGACGAACCTACCGGGACATCACCCGTACGAACCTGTTCACCACCTACAACAACATACTGTTCGCCATCGGCGTCGCCCTCGTCGCGATGGGGCGCTATTGGGATGCCGCGACGAGCGTGGGGATCGGGTTGGTTAACGCCCTGATCGGCACCGCACAGGAGGTGCGGGCCAAGCGGCAACTCGATCGCATCGCCCTGGTCTCCACCCCAACGGTCACGGTGGTCCGGGAGGGCAGCGAGAGGAGTGTCGATCCAGCCGAGTTGGTGGTCGGCGACGTCGTGCGGATCGACGCCGGCGACCAGGTCGTCGTCGACGGGGCGGTGGTTGGTGAGGGCACGCTGGAGGCGGACGAGTCGCTCCTGACCGGCGAGCCAGATCTGATCCCCAAGCGTGCAGGGGACCGGCTCTTCTCTGGCAGCTTCTGCGTCACGGGAGCGGGGTACCTGAAAGCCGAAAAGGTCGGGGCCGAGAGCCACGCCAACCGCCTCACGGCCACCGCCCGCAGTTTCGTGGCGACCAAGACGCCCCTGCAGCGCAAGGTCGATCTCGTCGTCCGCTTCGTGATGCTGGTGGTGGCGTTCATGAGCACCATCATCCTGGTGGCCGCGCTGTTCGAGGGGTTGCCGGACGTGCGCCTGGTCCAGATCGCGGCGGTGCTGACCGGGCAGGTGCCCTACGGGTTGTTCCTGATGGTCGCGGTGGCCTACGCCTTGGGCGCCGCGGCCATCGCCCGGCAAGGGGCCTTGGTCCAGCAGGTCAACGCCGTCGAGTCCTTGAGCAACATAGACGTGTTGTGCATGGACAAGACCGGCACCCTGACCGCCAACCGGCTGGTCTTCGACGGCGTCCACCCGCTAGGCGGTGCCTCGGCCGAGGAGGTCGGGGCGTCCCTCGGCGACTTCGCGCGGAGCGCCAGCGCAAGCAACGCGACGAACGCCGCCGTCGCCGGGCTGGCCGGCGAGCGGCGTCAGAGCGTCGACGAGGTGCCCTTCGCCTCCGCCCGCAAGTGGAGCGCCCTCGCCTGCGACGGGCCGGAGCGGCGCGGGGTCTACGCCATGGGAGCCTTCGAGATGCTCGGGCCCTACCTGCCCCCGAAGACGTGGCCCCCGACGCGCCAGCGGCGCGCGAGGTGCGGGACCTCTCCTGTCAATGTCTCGAAAGTTGTGGGTTTGCTTTCTCTGCTTCTTCGAGAGTCTCTATCGTGAGGTAGCGTCTGAGCGCCCACTCCTCGCTGCTCCTCAAAGCTATCTCTGTGGCCAAGGTGTTCGCACTCGTCTCGCTCGGGAAGACGCCCACTACCCTCGTCCTCCTC
>JBKPOM010000113.1:0-65746 GCA_046733115.1 Actinomycetota bacterium
GTGGCGGGAGTGGCAGCCTACGCCTCCACCGCGTTATGATGCTGCTGTTCCGCAAGCGGGAGATCGAGGGCCTCGGCCCCTTCGGTTACTACTGCGTGGGCGCCGGTTTGATCTCGCTCTTCCTCCTGGCACGCTAATCCCTCGGCAAACCCGACGCCGTCCGATGAGGAGAGTAGCGGGCGTGCGTAGTCGGCAAGCAGGCGCCGGTCGGCGTGGGCGCCCCGCGAGCATCCTCCTAGTGTGCGCAGCACTCGGCATCTACTATTGGCTGGCCGGTAAGAACCGCCAGGGTAATGAGTGCCAGGAGCAACATCTTGGTCGATCGATGCGCTACCGGTGCCCGTGGACTGTAGCTTACCCCAAGTGCGCTGAATAAAGGGACAGAACGGACCAGTTCCGATAAGACATCCCGCAACCTCGTGAAACCGTCCCGCAAATTTGTCCCGTTCCGGAAATCCCATTACCTGACGCCTCTACCGTTTTCGGGACGTATTGCTCGCGCTCCTCGAGCAGGCTCACGTATCTCGCGGGCCCGAGCGTGGGAAGGGTCAGAGGCCGACCTTCTCCATAACGAAGTTTCGGAAGGTGTGGCCACGGACCTCGACGAGCTGCGGCCTCACGACCGAAAAACCCCTCCTGCGGAAGAACGGTTCTGCGGTGATGCTCGCCTCCGTGTACAGGCGTTCGAGCTCGCGACGCCTCGTCTCGGCTTCGATCCGGTCGAGCAACCGCGAGGCTATCCCATGCCCCTGAAACTCGTGGTGTACGTACAACGTGTCGAGGTGACCGTGCCCCTCGAACTCGGCAAAGCCGACCATCTGCCCGTCCTCTGAGGCGACGAATGTCCACTTAGCGTTGTTTTCGCCGGAAATGATACGTCGTTTCCACATCCCCGGGGCCGGCGCGGGACCGGCCCACGCTTCGACCTGGGGAACGGTGTAATCCCCGACGTTAACGTTGAGGATCGTATTGTAGAAGAGTTGGGCGATCGCCGGAGCATCGCCGGTCTCGGCGTCCCGGACCTCGACGTTCATTCGACTCGGTCCAACTATCCCTCGTGTGCTTCCCAGTCGTATGCCTTGAGACGACGGTTCTTGAGGGCGGGGAAATCTTCGCGGAGACGGTCAAGGTAGTCGAGGTCGAGGGTGGCGAGGGCGTACCCGTCCCGGTCCGGGCACTGGGCCAGCACCGTCCCCCACGGGTCGACGATGAGGGACCGCCCGTAGGTCCACCGGCCGTCGGCCTTCTGACCCCACTGGGCCGGCGCAACGACGAAGGCCTGGTTCTCGACGGCCCGCGCCTGCAACAGAAGCGCCCAGTGGTCCTTTCCCGTCTGCAGCGTGAAGGCGGCAGGTACTATCATCACCTCCGCGCCGCGCAGCGTCAAGAGCCGGTACAGCTCGGGGAAGCGCACGTCGTAGCAGACGGAAAGCCCGAGCGTCGCCACACCAGCCTTCGCGGTCACGACCTCGGTACCAGGACCTATCGTCTTACTCTCCAGGTACTCCCGGTCCGGAGCCTTTACGTCAAACAGGTGGATCTTACGGTACACCGCCGACATCTCGCCATCAGGAGTAAAGAACGTCGAGGTATTATGCAGTTTTGGTGATGAGGGGTCATCTTCGAGGATTGAACCCCCGAGCACGTAGACGCCGAGTTCGCTTGCGAGGTTGCCAAGGAACATCGTCGTCGGTCCTGGCACGGGCTCGGCGTTTTCGCGGTAGACTTTCTCCAGGCCGTGACAGCTCCATAGTTCGGGCAGGGCTATGAGGTCGGCCCCGGACGAGGCGGCGGCGCGGATCAGGCGTTCTGCCGTTTCGAGGTTATCGTCTTTGTCCGGGGTGGACGACATCTGGATGGCCGCTGCCTTGATCTCGCGTCCTTCGATCACTCCGCTCCTCTCCGGGCCCGTTGCGGGCCGGGTCATTTCGCTTCGCCGGACACGTGCTTCCGGAGTATCCGAAATAGCGCCTTCTCGTCGACTATGTAGTCTAGCGGTACGCGCAACATTTGGCTCAGTCGTCTGGAGGTCCATACAGCTTTGTCTCCAGTACGTGATCCGGCGCCAGCTCGCGAAGTCCCAGGTAGTATCGGGCCGTGTCGAGCAGCGCCGCGAGCGGCGCTAGGCCCACGAGCTCGGTCGACTCCACCGAGGCTCCCAGTTTGGCTGCCTCCGATCGGATAGCCTCGAGTGCGACGGGCATCGAGGTCCGTTCGAGGTCGGTCAGGTTCATCGAGACCTGCGCCTTTCCGCCCACGAGGAAGCCGAGCGCCTTTACCGCGGGCAGGCCGCCACCGCTCTCCCTGATCCTCGTGGCGACTATACGCGCGACCTCAACGTCGTCAGTATCCAGGAACGCGTTGAAGGCCACGAGGAAGGGACGTGCGCCGACGGCGACGGCCCCCCTTTGGGGATCTAGCACGTGCGGTCCGTAGTCTGGTCTCCAGCGGGGATCTTTCAGGCGCTCTGCGACGCCTTCGTAGCCCGCTCGCCTGACGTCAGGGAGGTCGCGGCGGTGGGAGGCCGTTGCGGCCGCACCGTAGAGGAAGACGGGGAACCCGAGGGAACCGAGGATCTCGGCGGTCCTGCGGGCCAGCCTTACAGCGTCGTCCATGGTGGCGCCTTTTAGTGGGACGAAGGGGAGCACGTCGAGCACGCCCATCCTTGGGTGTTCGCCGGCCTGCGAGGCGAGGTTGAGCTCGTCCGAGCACGCTTTGGCGAGAATGATGGCGCCGGAGAGCACCGCGTCTTCCTCGCCGGCGAAGGTCAGGACGCTGCGGTTGTGGTCGGGGTCGGAGTGGAGGCCGAGGACGCGAACGCATGGGACGGCCCGGACGGCGTTTGTGATGCGTGAGATCTTTGCCCGGTCCTTCCCTTCCGAAAAGTTCGGAACGGCCTCGAAAAGCGGGGCAGACATGGCCATTCAGCGGGCCCCGAGGGCGCGGTCGAGGTGGACGGCGGCGCTTATGAGCGCCAGGTGCGTGAAGGCCTGGGGGAAGTTGCCAAGGGCTTCGCCGGAGTAGCCTATTTCCTCCGAGTACAACCCGAGATGGTTGGCGTAGGAGAACATCTTCTCCAGGGCGAGGCGGGCTTCATCGAGGCGACCGGCCTGCGTCAGGCACTCGACAAGCCAGAAGGAGCACAGGTTGAAGCTGCCCTCGCCACCTCTCAGGCCGTCGGGGGCGGCGTGCTCCGTCTGGTAGCGATCTACCAGCGTGTCGTAGGTCAGTTCCTGCTGGATGCGATCGAGCGTGGCGATCCAACGCGGGTCCGTGGGGCCTACGAACTTGACCAGCGGCATCATCAAGAGCGAGGCGTCGAGCGCGTCGGAACCATAGAACTGGACGAAGCTGTTCCTCTCCTCGTTCCAGCCCAGCTCCATGATCTCCTCGTAGATGGCGTCGCGCTCCTGCTGCCACCGCCCGTTTCCGCCAGGCAGGCCTCGCTGGCGGGCGATCCTGCCCGCCCTCTCGAGGGCAACCCAACTGAGGAGCTTGGAGGAGACGAACTGGCGACGTTCCCCGCGCACCTCCCAGATCCCCTCGTCGGGGTCCCGCCAGTTGTCGCTGAGCCAGTTCAGGATCTTTGCAAGGCTCTTCCAGAGGTCGTAGTCGAGGGGGGCTCCGTGCTTGTTGTACAGGTAGGCTGCGTCCAGAACGGCGCCGTAGAGGTCGAGTTGCCTCTGGCTGTGCGCCTCGTTGCCAAGCCGCACCGGGGCAGAGTCCATGTACCCCGAGAGGTGCGTGAGCTCCGTCTCGGTGATGTCGGTGCGACCGTCTATGCCGTAGAGAGGCTGCAGGAGGCCGTCTATGTCCTCCTGGCAGCGGTCCCTCAGCCAGCCCATGAAGTTGCGTGCCTCGTCCTCGAAGCCGACGTAAATCAGGGCGTACAGCGCCAGCGCCGCGTCCCTGAGCCAGGTGTAACGGTAGTCCCAGTTCCTTTCGCCCCCGATCCTCTCGGGCAAACCCATCGTGGGAGAGGCCACGAGGGCCCCCGTCGGATCGTAGACCATGAGCTTCAGGACGAGCGCGGAGCGGTGCACCATTTCCCGCCACCGCCCATGATAGGTGCTGTTCGAAAGCCAACGCCGCCAGTAGCCCAACGTGACATGCAGCAACTCCTCGAAACCTGCGTCGGAGAGTAGCTCCCCTGGCCCTTCACCTTCGTCGAGATGGGCAAGTACGAACGTGGCCCGATCGCCCGCACCGCGCGTAAACCTCGCCCCGGCAGTGCCCTTTGAACCTTCATCCAGTCGAACGTCGGTAGCGAGCCCCAGGCAGTTTCCTTCCGACGAGAAGACGGCACCCGACTTACCTATCGAGACCGAGTGATCGCGACGAGCGTAATCGAAGGCGGGTCGGCACTCGACTCGAAAATCCATCCGTCCCCTGATGACCCGCACGCTTCGCACGAGCCTTTGCCGCTCCCCCGGACCCGTTACGATCGGCATGAAGTCCAGGGTCTCGGCCAGGCCCTCCTGCGAGAAGAAGCGGGTCAAAAGGACGTTGGTATCCGGCAGATAAATTTGCTGGCTACGCGTGTACCCGACGGGACGCAGCGCGAAATGCCCCCCCTTCTCGTCGTCGAGAATAGAGCAAAAAACGCTCGGCGAGTCGAAAGCAGGCAAGCACAACCAATCTATGGTCCCGTCCGCACCAACCAGCGCCGCCGTATGGAGGTTCCCGATAATCCCATGGTCCTCGATGGGCAAATATCCCAATTCAGCCTCCAAAAGTAGACGTTGCTCAAGGTATCTTAGCCTCTACCGGCCCTCCAGGGCACGGGCGAAGAGGCCGCCCCCGCGCATGTGCTCTGTGGCAGTGGATTTCCGCTTTCGCGGCAATGACGGGTACGGAAGGTTGCTATCGTGCCCGGACAATTCGAACACAATTCCGTCAAAACGTCTTCGACAGGAAACCCTGACAAGTGAAGCCCGAAGGGCTGAGCGTGCTGACAAGGCGCCGCTAGGCGCCGTGCTGACAAGCGGAGGCCGCAGGGCGGCGTGCTGAAAGCGAAGCCTGAAGGGCGTAGCGTGCTGACAAGCCGCCAAAGGCAGCGTGGCCTAATAGCTTACGACCAGCGCGCCGCCGACCACGATCAGGACGACCCCGAGCGCTTTCGGGATGCTGAAGTCCGCGCCGGCGCCGAAGATTCCCAGGGCGTCCAGTACGAGGCCCGTTATCAGCTGTGCCGCTATCACGAGCGAGAGGGCGCGCGCCACGCCGGCCTGCCCCGCGGCGACGGCGATGGATCCGACGATCACGGCACCGAGGACGCCGGAGGCCAACGCGTACGATACCGCGCGGCCAGTAAACTCGGACTTCGTCACGAAGAACGAGACCAGGAGCGCGCAAAAGCCGGTCGTGAGGCCCGAGATCGCGACCAGGATCGCGGGCCCCAGGGTCCGCTGGGCTGTCCCCGTCAGGCTCGTCTGGACCGCGACGCACACGCCCGCCAGCACCGCGAGGATGAGGGTGGATCTCATAGGTTCTCCCTGGGGTTCGTGGGCTCTTCATAACGCCTCCATCGAGACGCCCGCAGGATTATACGCGGGCGGCGACCGTTTCTTCGATATACGAGTCGTGTAACAATGGTGTTGTTCTTTCTTTGCAAAGCAGTCGGCTAACGTACGGAGGATTATCGTGGAAGAGATGCTAGGCGGAACCAGGATCACTTACCTCGGCCACTCGACGTTCAGGTTCACTACGGCGGGCGACGAGCAGATCATCATTGACCCGTTCCTGACGAACAACCCGCACACCCCGGAAGAGCTGAAGCGGGTCGGCGAGCTCGACACCATGCTCATAACCCACGGCCACTTCGACCACTTCGACGACGTGGAGCCTTTGGCGGGACAAACCGGCGCGAGGACGGTTTCCAATTTCGAGATCATGGCTTATTTGCAGGGCCAGGGGGTCGAGAACGCGGAACCGATCATGAAGGGCGGCAGCGCCCAAGTCGGCGGCATCAGGGTGACCGCCACCCATGCCATGCACGGCTCATCCATCGCCCTGGACGACGGGAGCATGATCTACGGTGGCGAACCGCTTGGCTACGTGGTCGAGTTCGAGAGCGGATTCAAGCTCTACCACGCCGGCGACACTGCCCTCTTCGGCGACATGCAACTAATCGGCGAGATCTACAATCCGGACCTGGCGCTCCTGCCCATCGGCGACAGGCTCACGATGGGACCACTCGAGGCCGCCCACGCCGCCCGACTCCTCGGCGTAAACCACGTAGTCCCGATGCACTACAGTCCGGACGTCATGCCGTTCTTCACCGGTACGCCCGAGAAGCTCCAGGAGCACATCGCTGATATCGCACCCAACGTGACCGTCCACGTAATGGAACCCGGCGACGAGCTGTCATCCTGATGTAGGGGCGGGGTTCAAACCCGCCCAAATACGAACCGGCGCTACACCATCGCGGAAATAGCGACGAGCACCACGGTGCGGCACGCCTCGCCGGTAGCGCCCACGAGGTCTCCCCCGATGCCGTCAAAGGCGCTCCCGGAAAGGCGTAGGGAGATCAGGGCGACGAGAGGCGCGGCGAACACAACGAGCGGCGCCAAGCTACCTATCCAAAAGAGGAACGGCAGCGGCACCAGCAATGCCAGCGCGATTCCCGTGGCGTGGCGCGGCCCGGAGAGCTCCCTAACGAAGGGAACGGCCGAAGAGCCCGCATCCGCCGGGTTGCCGTAGGCGAGCGTGAAGACCATCGCCGAGCGGGCCGCGACCTCGCCGGCGAGCAGGGCCAGCGCCGCGCGGACGGGAGAGGTTGCACACATCACGACGAGTGCAGCTACGGTAGGAGCGTAGACGAGGAAGATCCCACCGATACCACCAATGCCGACGCGGGTGTCTTTGAGAACCGCGCGGCGCCTCTCGGGAGTCCCCGGGACCATCAGCGCATCGCCCACGTCGAGGACGCCGTCGGCGTGGTGCAGGCCGGCGGCGACGAGCACCGTCCCGAGCGCGAGCGTGGCCGCGACGCCGGGTGGCACGAAGAAGGCCGTCGACAGCACGACGGCGCCCGGCAACCCCGTGACGACACCGACGAACGGTAGGAGGTAAACCTCCCGGGCGGCCTGTTCTAGAGACGCCCCGCGCACCGGGAGGATCGTGAAAAAGGAGAGCAAGGCCTTCAACTACTTGATCCTCACGTCCACCCCGGCGACGCAGAGGTGGACCTCCTCAGCCGCCGCTGCCGCCCGCTGATTCACAAGTCCCAGCGCGTCCCTGAACCTCCTCCCCGCCTCGGACTCAGGCACCACCCCCAGCCCGACCTCGTCGCTGACCAGCACGAAGGGAACGGCGAGGTCTTCGGCACCGGTAAGGAAGCCGTCGAACTCGGCGAGCGCCTGGTCCTCCCCGCGGGCCGACACCCACAGCGTGAGAGAGTCGAAAAGGACCGCATCCCATTGCTCCGCCGCTTTCACGACTTCGCCGAGGTCTCCGACCTCAAGGATGCCCCATCCGGCTGGTCTGCGGTCTCTGTGCAACTGGACGCGCTGCCGCAAGTCCTCGTCCTCCCCGACGATGGCCGTCGCCACGTAGAGGACGCGGTCTCCCCCGAGCGAGGAGACCAGGCGCTCGCCGAGGGCGCTCTTCCCGCTGCGGGCGCCGCCGAGGATGAGGGCGTGGACGGCTACAGCTCCTCCCGGAGGGCCGAGATCAGGCGCCTGTTTTCGTCCTCGCCCCGCACCGCGACGCGGAAGTACTCGGGACCCAGCCCCATAAACGGCCCGCAACCCCGAACGAGCACGCCCCGACGCGCGAGCCACCCGGCCAGCCGCTCCGGCCCGCGGACGAGCAGGAAGTTCGCCGCGCCGGGGAAAGGCTGCAATCCGTCGAGATTGTCCAACGCGCCGAGAAGATCGCCGCGCAGACGTGCGACCTCGTCCACCGAAGCTTCGGCGAAGCTACCGTCCCTGACGGCAGCGATGCCGGCGGCGGCGGCGACGGCATTCACGGGCCACGAAGGTTGAAGTCGCTGGACGCGCTCCGCATTGCCACAGACGAGGCAGCCGAGCCGAAGCCCCGGTATCGCGAAGAACTTGGTGAAAGACCGCGCGACCCAGAGTCCTTCGTCCACCATCGCGCCGACGCCGATTCCTGGCGTGAAATCCGCGAAGGCCTCATCGACGACAAGCACCGCACCGGCTTCCCTCACGCGGGCTGCTACTTCCAGAACCTCCCTCTGGCCAAGCGAGTCGCCCGTCGGGTTATTCGGGTTGCAGAGGAATACCACGGAGATGTCGCCAAGGTCGTCGAGCGCGGCCCTGTCGAAACCGAAGCCTTCCTTCGGTAGCCAGACCACCCTGCGGACGACCTCCATGCCGGAGGCACGTGCCGCCGCTGCGTACTCGGAAAAGGTGGGCTCGAGCACCAGCGCCCTGCCGGCTCCGGCCGCCCCGGCGGCGAGGAACAGCGCCTCGGCCCCACCGTTGGTCGGTACGACATTCTCCGGAGAAACGTCGAGGTACTCCGCGAGAGCCTCGCGCAGCTGCGTGTACTCCAGGTCGGGGTAGCGACCGGACTCCTCGTAGAGGGCCCGTCGCGCGGCCTCCAGCGCGACGCGGGGCGCGCCGAGTGGGTTTATGTTCTGGCTGAAGTCGAGGAGTTCCCCTACAGGTACATCAAGAGACCTGGATACGGCCGCCCCGTGCGCCCCGTGGTGGCGATCGCCGGGATGCTCGGACCAACCCCTAACCACGACCGGCCCTCGCTTTCAGCAAGGCCAGAAGGCCGAGCAACACGCAGCAGCGGCGCATGAAGTTGACCGCGCCCCGGATGTCGTCGGATTCGGGAAGGCGGCCATCGCCCAGCGTCGGTCCCTTTCGCAACACCCCGCCGTACGTGTTCGTGCCGCCGAGCCGCACGCCGAGGGCGCCCGCGAAAGCGGCCTCGGCCATGCCCGCGTTCGGGCTCTTGGTGAGCGGGCCATAGCGATTGGCGATGCGGAGCGTGCGAAACGGGCTTCCCGAGACGGCCGCGACGGCGAGCGCTGTGAGCCTGGACGGTAGGAGGTTGGCGAGGTCGTCCAGCCTGGCGGAGGCCCAGCCGAGCTCCGTGTGCGGAAATTGCGGATGGCCGACCATAGAGTCGAGGGTGTTGACAGCTTTGTAGGCGAGCGCGCCTGGTGCGCCAAAAAGCAGCCCGTAGAGCATCGGGGCGACGACGCCGTCGCTGGTGTTCTCCGCCACCGATTCCACGGCGGCCCTACAGACCTCGGGCTCCGAGAGATCCTCGGTGTCCCGCCCGACGAAGTGTCCGACCCGGGTTCGGGCCTCCTCGAGGCGACGTTCTCGCAGCGCGTGCTCGACGCTGCCAGCGGCTTTTGCGAGGCCGCGCATCGAGAGCGTCGTGGAGATGAGGGCCGTCCCGATCGTCAATCGTAACCTGGCTGGCGCGGCATCGAGAACCTTCCGTGTCGAGACGAACACTAGCGTAGGCAGCAAGAGGGCAAGCGCGATGCCTGCGAGGCGCCTGGATCCCGGCTTCTCCAGCTTTAGGGATGTTCTTTCGAAGGCCGAGATCGAGCGCCCCATCAGCACGGTTGGGTGGACGGCTTCGGGGGGCTCGCCGAACAGGGCGTCGAGGAGCAGCGCAGCCGCGACCTGTCCACCGTTCCCCGATCTCATTCCCTGCGGGCTGTGCTTCCAAGCTTTTCGTCGCTCGTCGAGCCGGGTCGACCGCGGAGCACGCCGACCAGCCCGCCCACCGTTCCGAGGAGGACGGCGCGCAGCACGAAGTTCGCCATCGACCGGCCGAGGTCCCTTAGAGTGGGCGGTTGCAGGGTTGCCTCGACCTCCGCGACCTGGGCCGGCGGCGGGAGGTCCCTGACCCTTTCGGGAGATGCCCCACGTTCCTTGCGTCCCTGCCGGATTTCCGTGCGCACCTCGTTCACGTAGGAGACGATCTTGGGCGCGGCCTCGGTGGCGTAGTCGCGGGCCGTCCCCGCGAGCACCGTCGCCTGCAGCGCCGTCGTCAGGAAGAGCGTGATCCCGACCATAACCGCGACCACCGTCGCCGCAAGAGCGCCGTCTCGCAGAAGCAGCGACCGGTACGGCACCCCGGGGTCCAGGCGCGTCGGACGCACCCTCAGGGCCGCAAGCACGGCCAGAAACAGGAACAACGCCAGGGCCAGACGCGTCCTGTACTGGGCTATCACCGCCAGAATCCAACCCGGCGTACCGGCCGGATCGACCACGAGAAAATACAGATCAGAGGCGAGCGCGACGAGCACGCCAACGATCCCGTAACGGAAACCCGTCCCGATCGGTCCCGAACCCGTCGCTCTACCGCCGTTCATATCGGGGAGGATACAGCATCACCCAAGAGACGCTGTGTGAAAGCGATTTGCAGAGGTCAAGACCTCTGCAAATCGCGCCTTCAGCCGGTTAGCATGGCAGCCTTTCCCGTGCTGAAGTGCTGAGAGCCTGGAAAGAATGCCCCGAAAGCTACGGCCGGGGCGGCCTACCTATCCCGTACCTGAGGCTGTACCAGACCAAGGCCCCGCTTTCCCTCACGAGCTGTCCCCCACGGGACCACTTCTTGCGCCACATGGGGCTACAGTACACCGGCTCTGCCACGGCCACGAGCCCGGCCCTCTCGAAAGCCGACACCACCCTGACGCAGTGCAGGGGGTCGCTCACCACCAGGACCTCGGGAATGCTCCTGCGGTGTGCGATCTCTGCCACCGTCACAGCGGATTCCCACGTGCTGCTCGCCGTTCCTTCCTGCAGGATCGTCCTCTCCGGCACGCCCATCCCTCGCAAGATTCGGAACATCACGTCGGCCTCCGCGGGCGGATGCTCGCCTACCCCGCCGGTCGGTATGAGCAGGTCGACCTCGCCCCGGGCATACATGTCACCGGCGTGACGCGTCCTGGCCTCCAGAGTGCGGCTAGGCCTCCCGCCGCGCAGCACCTGGGCACCGAGGATCACCGCGACCCGCGGTTTTTCGTCGCCGGAACCAGATGGCCCGCCCCGGTAGACCCGGAAGAGTTCTGCCAGTTCCCCGAGAATGCCCCCGCGAAATCGCTCCTTCAACGCCTGGCCTCGCGCCTTGCCCGTTCCAGATCCTGCGGCGAGTTGACGTTCATCAGCAGGAGATCAGGCTCCCCGAACCGCCGCAACTCCTCCCCGACGTACTCGAGCCCATCTATCCCCTCCAAAAATTCTTGCATGGCCCGTACTCCGTCGTCCAGAGCGTCCCTCACCCGTGGCAATACCGTGCGGAGGTATGCGCCACAGAGAGGATGGCTTCTGCCCCCGTAGCGTGGGATCACCGCCGGAACGCCACCTCGCCCGAGACGCTCCAACAGGTATCCTACCAACCTCTGCGACAAGAAAGGCATGTCACCGGCAGCGACGAAAACGTGAGGGTAACGTGCGGCGGCAAGTCCGGCCTCGACGCCCGCCAGGGGTCCCTGCCGGCCGGGTCGCTCGTCGGCCACGTGCCTGACTCCTTCGAGTTGGCTGGCGCTACCTCCGACGACGAGCACTTCGTGGCAGGAGGTCGAGAGGGCGTTCTTGACGTGTTCGATCAGGGGCAGGCCGCCGATCTCGATGGACAGTTTCTCGCGTCCCATCCTGCGGCTCTGGCCACCGGCGAGGATCATCCCCGAGGCAGGGTGGCTCAGGAGGCCACCCTGGCGGTCGCCCGCTCTCTGGTGGCAAGGACTTTCTGGCGGAGCATCCGAACCCGGTCCATGCCGCCCGCGCTCCCGGAGGGACGGGCGAGGCGTTTCGCGAGGGCCAGGTCCACGGCGGCGGAGTGCAGCTTGCGGGCCGTGCGCCACTCACCCAGCCTCCCCGTGAAGATCAGCCCCACGTAGTAGGCCTTCCGCCGGAAGTAGCTGGGGAGTATGGCGTACTCCTGCGGGGTTATCGTCCCGGACGAGACCTCGCCCCGAAGCTCGTCGCGGATGGTGCGCCGCTCGACGTAGAGCCACACGATTATAACGACCACGTAGGTAAGTATTACGAGGAACAGGAACAGATAGGCTACGGGGCCGAACAGGGTGGCGGTAAAGTTGAACGTCGCGTGCAGCAGTATCGCCCCGGCGAGCCCTACCAGGGGCAGCACGAGCTTCAAAGCCCTGTTTTGAACCCACGGGATGAGGCCTATGCCGATCCCGGTCAAGGAGGTAAAAGACGCGTGGGCGAAACCGCCGAAGATCCTGCGCACGATAAACGTCTCAGGGCCGAATTGCAGACCGTAGAGCAGGTCTTCCGCGATCGCGAACCCGAAGGCGACGGCCGAGCCGTAGACGATGCCGTCCATGACGCCCGCGAACTCAATCAGTCCGGTCCTTCGACGCATGAGATAGGCGATAAAGAAGACGATCAGCAGGGCCATCGCCTTGGACGATTCCTCGACGATGGGCGCTTCCACGACCGCGGTAAAGAAGCTGGCCGTCTTGACGCTCGTCACGGAGCTCAAGGTAAGCTGGAAGAGCGTGTTGAAGACGAGCGAGACGGTCGTGGCCACGGCGAAGCCCCACACGAAGACGGGTATCACGTAGCGCAGCGGCTCCCGCTCATAGAGGTCTATGGCGCGGATGAAGAGCAGGTAGATCACGGCCTGCAGTATGCCGAACCCGACCAGGGGCCAGCTCACGACGCTTGCCTATGGGTAAACAACATGGGCCGCAGTATACCCGCTCCTGATAGAATACTTGTGTCCGTACCGGAAGGAGAGGATTGGACAGGGACCTCCAAGACCGCAACTCTATACCAGCAGCCCTACGTTACCTGACCCACGGCGTGTATGTGCTGGGAACCCGCAGAGGCCGCCAGTCGAACGCGATGACGGCGTCCTGGGTGATGCAGACTTCTGAACGCCCACCGTGCGTCGCCGTGGCGGTAAGAAGCGACCGCTACACGCACGACATCGTCCTGGAGAGCGAGACCTTCGCCCTGAGCGTCCTGCGCGACGATCAGGTAGACGTGGCCACCCACTTCGCGGACACGAGCGGCGAGTATCACGACAAGCTCCAGGGTATCCCCTACGGCCTTACGCCGGGGGGCTCGCCCTTCCTCCTCGACTGCCTTGCCTACCTCGACTGCAAGGTGATAGACAGGGCCCGCGCGGGCGACCACACCGTGGTCGTCGGCGAGGTCACCGCGAGCGACACCCTCGACGAGAGCTACCCCCTGATCTACGACCCGAGCGAGTACGAAGAGGCTCTCCGCTAGATGGCTACCAACCCCGAGACCCGCCTCGACGAGCTCGGCATCGAGCTTCCCGAAGCGCCGGCCCCGGCCGGTGCCTACATTCCAGCAACGCGCGCGGGAAACCTGGTCTTCACGGCGGGCCAGCTGCCTTTCGAAGCGGGCGAACTGCACCTTCGGGGCAAGGTCGGAGACGCCATCAGCGTGGACGAGGCCTGCGAGGCTGCCCGGCTGTGCGCCATCAATGCCCTCGCCGCTGCGGCGACACAGACGGGCGGCCTGGCCGGGATCTCCCGCATAGTCAAAGTTACGGGCTTCGTCGCATCGGCGCCCGGCTTCAACGGCCAGCCGGAGGTGATCAACGGCGCCTCGGAGTTTCTCGATGAGGTCTTCGGGGACGCCGGCCTGCACGCCCGCTCGGCCATAGGCGTCGCCGAGCTTCCCATGGACGCGCCGGTCGAGGTCGAGCTCGTGGTCGAGACAGCCCCCGACACCTGAGGCGGGTTAAGATCCGGACCTCCCGGGTATAATACATCTGCAGGAATGGATTTATTAATGGGAGGCTTGCTTTGGAAGCGACACGCGAGAAAACGGCGATAAGACTGTACACGGGCGATTATTGCCCGTTCTGCTGGCGGGTCAGGAACGAACTGGAGCGGCTTGGTCTCGACTACGAGGCGGTAGACGCCGATGCCGACGGCCGTGACGAGGTCATACAGCTCTCGGGGCAGCATGCGATCCCGATCCTGACCATCGACGACGAGGTACTCGTCGACTCCTCGCGAATAATCCGCGAGCTCCGCAGCCGCTACGCCTAATGCGGTTTTTGGGAAGTTGATCTTCCCGAAAACCGCGCCATCAGCTATCAGCCGTCTGCGATCAGCCAAAAGACAAAAAGCTGACGGCTGATAGCTGAGCGCTGACTGCGCGGTTGGCGAAGCGGACCGCTCTAGGCGCTGCGGGGGTCGCGGACCCCGTCTTCCGGTTCGCCCTCCAACTGTTTTAGGGTGTATTGGACGTAGAAGGCCATGGACTCGTGCGGCCCGTATTGGAGGAAGGCCTTAGCCTTCCCGACGGGGTCGAGGACGAAATCCTTTATCTCGATAACGGGTCCTTCCCCCCACTCCTCAGGCGGGCGCCAGGCGCCGGGTGGATCTACGTTGCGCCTGATGGTCTCGCCGAGGAAGCATCCAAGCCCCGCGACGAGACCGTCCGAGAGCGGAGGGGCGCTTTCCTTTTCGTCGGCTTCCAGGATGACGATCAGTAATTCCTCGACCAGCGGCAGGTATCCCGGTTCGTAGTCCAGATCGACGCCCCAGTGGCTGCTCGCCACCTCCCTGAAGACGCCGGCGGCCACCTCGGGCATGTCTGGTGTGAGCCGAGCGAGGTCCAGTTGTAGCAGCGCGGCGGGAGATCTGCCGAAAAAGAACTCCACCTCGGGGGGTACGGGGTAGCCGCTCAGAATCTCCAGGCCGGCCTCGGCGTGCTCCGAGGTGCGCACGATGGCGGCCCTGTCGACGGCTTCGTGGGATCTCCTGCTGTTCCACGGCTCCGTCGCGACTTCGACCAGAAAATCCCTGTCGTCCTGGCGAAAATGTATCGGCATCACCACTCGCCCGAGCGGGGATTCGAGCTCTTTGAAAAGCTCGACGATGGTACCCCCGCGCGCTTCCAGTTCCCCGGCCACCCTGAGGATCGTGGCGGGGCGGGGGGCGTCGCGTTCGATCCGGATGGGACCGGAATGCTCTTCCGGTGTCTCATCTACGCCTTCTTCGGGCGTCTCTTCCCCGCCTCTCCAGAACATACTGGTAGTCCTCCCCATCGATCCGCGAACCAGCTGATTCTAACATCGGCCGAGATTTGCCGGCAGCGCTTCGATACACTAACCTTACCCGATGCCAAATTCGCGGGAACTACTCCTGGTGCGTCACGGGCAGTCGACGGCGAACGCGAGAGGCATCTGGCAGGGCCGGATGGAGTTCCCCCTTTCCGAGGAAGGCCGAAAACAGGCCGACATGGCGGGCCTTGCCCTCTCCAGAAAGCCTTTCGATGACCTGTACTCGAGCCCGCTCTCACGCGCCTTCGAGACGGCAAGCATTATCCGCAAGCGTACCGGCTTCGCCGGAGAGGTCGTCCCCGTAGAAGGTCTGAGCGAAAGGAGCGGAGGCATCCTCGAAGGCCATACCTGGGCGGAGCAGGAAAGACGAAATCCGGAATTGGCGAAGACGTTTCTTGCCATCCCCGAAGAGGAACGTTGGGCGCTCGTCGGCGCGGAGACCGACGAGGAGGTCATCGCGAGGTTCGGGGAGGCCATCGCGTCCATCAGCACCCGCCACCCCGAAGGCTCACGGATCGTCATCGTCTCGCACGGCGGGGTGATGCGTGCGTACCTCAGGGAACTTTTCGGCCCGGAAGTACTGCCCGGCGCGCAACGGGCGGCAAACGCTTCGATCACCCGCATGCAATGGGACGATGCAGGCCCTCACCTTCTGGAAGTGGCCGCAACAACGCATCTCGCCGAAGATCCCGGCGCCACGACCGTTGAATAATCCGGGCCTGAGGACACAAAGCGCCCACTGGTAATCTTAATCTACCGCAAATGGCATGCTCGGCTGCGAGCGCAACCAAGAAGCTGATAAGCTGACGTGCTGAAGTGCTGTTCTAGCCCAGGGTTCTTACGCGGCGTGCATTTGGGCCGCGGTCGTTGCGGCCGACCTCGTATTCGACCTCCCCGTTGGGGGACAGATCCGAAGGGTCGCCCTGCACTTCGGAATGGTGGACGAAGAGATCGTCGCCCGTGGGACGCACCAGGAAACCGTAACCCTTCTCGGCGTCGAACCACTTGACGCGTCCCTGCTCGCGCGGCGTCTCCTCGCCGGCAGCCTGAGCGTCGTCAGACCTTTCGTCCTGTGCGACGGCGGCCAGCACGGCGTCGGTGGAACCGTCCGAGGATGAGGGCTCTGTCCCATCAGCCTCCAGTACGATGGAGTCTTCCGCCACCTTCACGACCACGGCCTCGACACCGGCCCAGTGCTCTTTCCAGATCGGGTCCTCCGCGATGGAGGGGTCTAGCCAGAGGCCCCAACCGTCGCGTTCGCCGTGGTCGAGGACCCCTTCGAAGACGCTCTCGGGCTCACGAGGACCGCGTTCGCGCCGGTAGATGTCGTTGCGCGAGCGGAAGGACTGCACCGAGGAGGCGCTGGTGCCGAGGGCGTCGGCGATCCAATCGTCCGTCTTGCCCGTCTCGACCCACTCCCTGATCCGGTTCATGTGGGGCTTCAACGCTATGCGCTTTCTGGAGTCTGCCATGCTACCGCCTGCTCCTTCTTCGTACCCGTTCTGATAAGTGCTGCGCTGAGCGATTGATAGACGAGCTTTTGTTGAAAACACCAGCTTCAGTCTACCATTTCCTCAGCGTTGGAGAGCAGCCCTCGCCCCTACGGCCGTGTGCTGAGCGGCGAGATCATGGAAGCGCGCCCGAAACGCAATTCGCCAAAGGTCGATGCTTAGGTCTTACTCGTCCCGTTCCGCGGTACCAGGAGCATCTTCTCGTCCACCTTCGGGCGGCGAAGCCTGCTTTTTGTCGCCGCCCTCCTCCGCCACGCCGGGAGCGTCCTTGGCCTGCGGGTCCTGCACCCTCGACGGCTCGTCGCCTTTGCCGGAATCCCCGCGGGCAGCGCGGCGGGCAGCCCTGTCCTCGGGGCTCGGCTTCTGTTCTGTTTCCTCGGATGCAGCCCCGCCCGTAACGGCGCCTCCCTCCGAAACGACGCCGCCTTCGCCGGGCTCGCCTGCTTCGCCCTCGGCCGACTCGTGCGGCGGTTCTGGGAAGTCGGTGAAGCCTTCACGGCCGAGGTCCTCGAGCATCTCCCCCACGATGGGAGCGGGAAGATCGAGATGCAGGGCGAGACTTTCCCCGCTTGCGAGGACCTCGTAAACGTCCCCTTCGTAGCCGAGGGCCTCGAGCGCCTTCGAGACGTCCTTGGTGGGCACGAGGGTGTTGCCGCCGGCAGCCACGCGCAGGTACTGGAACAGCGTGAGGTCCAGGCCTCCGACCACACCCACGACGGGCTCGGTCTCGTGGATGCGGCGCCTGACGAAGAGGCGCGTGTCGTAGCCGTCGGCCCAGCGCCTCAGGACCTCTGGTTCGTCCACGTAGTTGTACTGCGCAACCCTGTGCTGGAACTGCCCGAGCAAACGCCCGGTCAGAACGCGGAGGTTCTCGTCCCCGAAGAACCAGCCGTCGCCCTCGACGTTCATGATGCCGCTCGCATGCGGGATGGTCAGCAGCTCTTCTTCGTCCTCGAACGTCTTGCGAAACTCGCCGACCAGGGTGCGGACCTCGTCCTCGCCGCGGCCGCTCTTCATCAGGGCGGTCTCGTAGACGACCATCGCGGGCTCGGGGCGCGCCCGCAAGGCCTCGTCGAACCTGCGTGCCGCCCTCTCCAGACGTACGTCGTAGTCCTCGAGGTTCTTGATCTTCCAGGCCGCCTCAGCAACCCTATCCGTTAACTCGACCATGATATCTCCTCGGTCTTCTCAAGAATAACCGGTCGCAATATAGCACTTCAGCATGTCAGCATTTCAGCTTGATCCTCCCGAAACCTGATGCCATAGTTGGCCGCGACACTGCGAGGGCGGTTCGCGAACCGTCCCTACATGCGAACCGCTTTGGAACGCTCACTTCAGGCCGTAGACGCCTGGCGCGGTCTGGACGAAGAGCGTCTAGGGGTTGTTGCGCACTTCGACGGAGAGCCTCGCCCTCATCGTGTTCTGCGGCGTCCGGCCGGCGCTCTTCAGGCAACCCGGCTGCAAGGCGATCTCCGTTATGTCCGAGTTGTGGAGGGGATGGCCGAGCTCACCGAGAACCTCGCACGCTGCGGCCTTGAAGTCCACTCCGTCAGGCGACCTCGGGGGAGACTTCAGGGTAGGCCCCGATCAGGCTGACGTAAGGGCAGTGCTCCTCCAGAGATTCCAGGGCACGCTTCACCCTGTCCTCTTCCGGGTGGCCGAGGAAGTCGGCGAAGAACACGTAGGTCCAGGCCCGTTTGCGGCTCGGGCGGCTCTCGATGCGGGTGAGGTTGATCCCCTCCTCCGCGAACGCCGAGAGCGCGTCCTTGAGCACGCCAGGCCTGTCCTTGACCGAGAAAACGACGCTCGTCTTGTCCCTCCCCGTCCTCGCCGCCCATTCGCGCCCGAGCACGATAAAACGCGTCGTGTTCGCGCGTGCGTCCTGGATGTTGCGCGCCAAAACTTTCAAGCCATGGGCGCCCGCGGCCAGCACACTCCCGACGGCGGCGACCCCCGGCTCATCGGCCGCGCGGCGGGCCGCCTCCGCTGTGGAATCCACGTCCTCCAGGCTCGCCCAGGGGAGCTCGCGCCTGAGCCAGCTCGAGGCCTGGGCCAGGGCCATCGGGTGCGAACACACCAGGCTCACCCGTTCCATCGATGTTTCAGAGGAGATCAAATTTTGCGAGACCGGCAAGTAGACCTCACCGCAGATCTTCAAGGGACTGTTCATAAGCTCATCCAGGGTGTGGGTCACGGCCCCCTCCATCGAGTTCTCGACGGGCACCACGCCGTGCTGGACCTCCCCGCGCTCGACCCTCGCGAACACCTCGGAGACCGTAATCTGCGGTTCTAGCTCGATGCTCGACCCAAACGACTGCAGTGCGGCCTCGTGGGTAAACGTCGCCTCCGGCCCGAGGTAAGCGACCCTGAGGCGGCCCTCAAGAGAGATCGAAGACGAGATGATCTCGCGGAAAACGGCCTGCAGCCCGCGCCGGGGGAACTCCCCCTCGCCGAGTGCGGCGACGCGGTCGAGCACGGCCCTCTCCCTGGCCGGAGCGTACGTCGCCAAACCGTTTTGGTGCTTGATCTCACCTATCCTCCGCGCCAGCCAGGCGCGCCGGTCGAGCAGGCACACGATCTCCTCGTCCACCGAGTCTATTCCCGCCCGGAGCGTCTCTATCTCTTTGCGAGGCGGTAGGTCGGCGACACTAACTTCTTGCTGCCCGGTTTCTGCTTTTTCAGGTGGGTTAGGCTGGGTCATGGCGTGTGCGGTCTCCTTTGGAAGTCTAACGGAAGTGTGGATCAGGAGGAGCGCGGTCGAGCGTCAGGAACGGCCGCGCCCCTCCCCGGTAAATCGCCGCAACGACTCGACCGCATGGTGCATGATGCAGTCAAAGTAACAGATGCCAACCCCCATTGTCAAAGCCATCACCCACCCCTTGCCTTCTCAATCGATCAGCTTCGAGGCCTTGACACCCGAACCTCGTCAAGTAATATTGGTCGTATGCCCAACCAGAAACGACGATCGAGAGGTGATAAAGGAAAGCGAGGCGGCGATCGGCGGGCCCGGATCGTCGAGGCTGCCCGCAAGCTTCTGGGCGAGGAGGGCTACGACAGGGTGACCATGAAGCACGTCGCGAGGGAGGCGAGGGTGGCGCAGGGCCTCATCCACTACTACTTCTCCGGTAAGGACGAGATCCTACTAGAGGTACTAATGGAGGCCTCCAGGGAATACTCCAGGGAGACCGAGCGGCTGGCCCGTTCACTCCCCGAGGGCGTGGACCTCGCCGAGGCGGCACTCGCCGCAACCAGGGAAAGGGTCACTCGGACGCCCGAGTGGTACAGGCTGCGCTACGAGTTCTTCGCCATGGGCCTGCGCAAGTCCGAGTTCCTGCCCGGCGTAGCGGCTTTACTAAACCGCGGCCGCGAAGGCATAGCCGCCACCCTGGACAAGATCTCAGGTAGCGAAAACCCCTCGCCGGAGAGGGAGGCGTTAGCGGCAGTACTGCTCGCCTGCTTCGACGGGCTCGCCCTCCAGAAGCTCGCCGACCCCGAAGGCTTCGACCTGGACGAGGCGTACAACGCCCTCGCGAAGATGGCAGAGGGAGCGACCGAAACAGAATAGAAGAGTCACCCATTTTTGCCTGTAATTGGTCGAACGAACAACCAACTTACACAAGGAGGCAGGCATGAAGACGCAAACGAACGCGAAGGAAAACGGAACCAGACCTGGCGAGACGGCGACCCTCGTGGCGCGGAGGGTGATGCCTGCGAGTGTGCTGGTGGATTTCGGCGGTGCGAAGCTCCTGACATACCCCTGGTTCTCCGAAAAGGGTGGTTTCCCGGCCTACCATTGGGGCGAGCCGTTGGGCGTGTCCCTCGGCGGGTTGCCGAGGCTTTCGGGCGTGATCTCCAGCCATGGCCACTACGACTACTACGACGTGGAGGCGTTCTCGGCCTGCCCGGATAAGGCCGTGCCGTTCGCCGTGAAGCGCGGCACCGGCGAGAAGGCGCATAAGGTCGGCTTCACGAACGTGACGGAGTTAGACCCGTGGGAGACGACGTACCTCGAGCCCGTGAAGGTGACGGCCACGCCGGCCAAACACGGTGTACCGGAGAACCCCTACGTCCTTGAGGCCGGCGACTTCATCGTCTTCTTCGGCGGGGACACGCTACTCATCTCCGAGCTTGCGAAGGTGGCGGAGAGGTTCCCGAAGATCGACCTCGCGTTGCTCGCGGTCAACGGGCTCAGAATACGTCCGATGCTCAACCGGCAGGTGGTCATGAACGCGGGCGAGGCGGCGCAGCTCGCAAAGGTCCTCTCTCCCCGCTTCGCGGCGCCGATCCACTACCGCTTCACCGGCGGTACCGTGGGCGACCGCGTGCTCCTCAAGTACGACGGTGCCCCCGAAGAGTTCGAGCGTGAGTGCGCGTTGCGCGCCGAACACGGACGTACGCATCCTCGTCCCCGGCGAGCTGCTCGAGATTTCGCACCACAAACCCCTGTAGGGGTACTTCGCGAAGCGCCCTACCCGCGCCACGCCTAGAAGACGACAAGCAAAACGGCGACGACGGCCGCGACGGCGAAGCGGTAGTAGGCGAAAACGCGCAGGCTGTGGTGCGTCAGGTAGTTGAGCAGGAACCGTATCGTCAAATACCCCACGGCCGCCGAGGTGACGAACCCTGCGAGGAACAGCAGCCACTCGTGCGCGCTCATGCCGCCTGCGAGCACCTCGCCCAGCTTCAGGCCGCCGGCGCCGGCGATGATCGGGATACTCATAAGGAACGAGAATCGCGCCGCCTCCTCGCGCCTCAGTCCCAGGAACAGGCCGAGCGTGATCGTGGCCCCCGAGCGCGAGACGCCGGGCACTAACGCCGCCGCCTGCGCGATCCCGATCCCCACGGCCTCGCCGAACCCGAGCCTGGAAGCCTTCCGCCTGTGACTGCCCACGGCCTCGGCCACGAGGAACAGGATGCCGACCACGACGAAGTTGAAGACGACGACCCACGGCGAGCGCACCGTGTTCTCGAAAAAGCCCTCGAAAAGAAATCCGATCAACACCGCGGGAACGGTCGAGACGATCACGAGGTAAGCCAGCCGCTGGTCGGGGTCGTGCACCAGGTCCCCATGCTCGAACGACCGGAAGAACGCCAATGCCATCCTGATCAGATCCCGCCAGAAATATGTAACCACGGCAATAAGAGTGCCCATGTGCAAGGCCACGTCGAAAGAAAGCCCGAACTGGTTCTGGTCGAGCCCGAGAAAGTACTGCCCGAGCAAGAGATGCCCCGAGCTGGAGACCGGCAGAAACTCCGTAAGCCCCTGCACCACGCCCAGAATGATGGCTTCGACAAACTCGAGCAAATCCAGCGTCCTCCAACCTCGTTAAAAGGACCAGTATACTATTTCAGCATGTCAACAAGTCAGCATTTCAGATCTTGTTGTCGATAGTTAACCGGCTAACTATCTCGAGAAGTCTTCTTGCGGGCCACGGAATACGCAGGTGTCAGTGGGTTTCACCGCGGGTAGGTTACCTGACCTGCTGACAAGCCGAAGTGCTGAAAGCCGCCGCAGGCGGCGTGCTGAGAAGCTATTCGCGGCTGAGACGCGCGAGGGTGCGCGTATCTTTCAGGGTGATGCGGCCGGAATCGACCTCGATGATGCCCCGGTTGCGCATTTCGTTTAAGACCTTGGTTACGGATTCCCTGGTGGAGGCGACCATGGCGGCGAGGTCCTGGTGGGTGAGGCGCAGGTTTATGGTGACGAGGCCGTCCTTGCTCTCGCCGAACTTTTGCGCCAAGAGCGGAAGCAGGTTGGCGAGCCGCACCTCGGTCTCGCGCGGCAGCAGGCACTGAACCAGCTCTTCGTACTGGACCAGGCGCAACTCCAGGAGGGTCATCAGCTTGAAGGCGGCCCGCGGTTCCTGTCGGACGGCGCGTTCGACGAAGACCTTGGGAACCTTCGTCACCCTACACTCCGTCACGGCCTCGGCGTAGGCGCGCTGCCTAGTCTCGCCGGCGAAAGCAAGGTGGCCGAAGATGTCCCAGGGCTTGAGCAGGCGCAACGTCGCCTCCTTGCTGCCCGAGTAAGGCCTGAACAGTTTCAGTACGCCCTGGGTCAGCACGTACAGGGCGTCGCCGTACTCGCCCTCGTTGTAGATCGCGTCACCCGGTCCGTAGACCCTGTCTGCGGTGGCGATGCCCATCTCGCCCAGCAGCTTCAATAGCGCCCGGCACTCCTGCTCCTGCAGCTTCGTGTACTCGATCAGGGAAACGTCAACGGCCACGGGCGGCCCTTTCCTCTAATACAGCTACGACGGCCCGATGGTCCCCGAGTGCCTGTGGGCTAAGCGTGCTACACATTGCTACATTGTACATTATGCGGCGGCGAACACGAGTAAGGTACGTAAGACGGGCCCGGCGGTTTGGGTTAGAATGCGCGAAGGTTCCTATTCGAGAGAGGAGACGAGGTGCGAGAGCGTCTGGCGTT
This sequence comes from Actinomycetota bacterium, assembly GCA_046733115.1. Taxonomy (GTDB): domain Bacteria; phylum Actinomycetota; class Rubrobacteria; order Rubrobacterales; family Rubrobacteraceae; genus Rubrobacter_D. Next base: position 22,960 of record JBKPOM010000113.1, read on the forward strand.
CGGGGTCTTGATCATCTTGCTGATCTTCCTGTTCGCCTTTACGTTCGCCGTACTCGGCAAGGGTGAGTACAAACCAGGCGGGGAAGCTCCGCCACAGATCTCTTCGAACCTCGCCTGATTCTCAGGCCGAGCCGGAAGCCTCCGGGGCGCGCTCGACCGCGACGCTGTAGGAGGACATCCTGGGGTGGCCCGTTAACAGACCGCCAGCACCTCCGTGCCCGTGCGCCCGACGGAACTCATCGCTGCGGACCCACGCCTCGAAGGACTCGCGGTCTCGCCAGCGCGTGACGACGAGGACCTCGTCTTCCGCGTCGGACTTCAGGACCTCCATGGAGACGAACCCCGGGAAACCCTGTACGTTTCCGCGGCTCTCTGCGAAACGGTCCACGATCTCATCGGCCGCGCCTTCCTTTACGGGGAGGCTGTTGAAGATCGCGATCACTTTTCCCTCCGAACTTCTAGTGGGCGATGACGATGCCGCTGCCACCGACGCGTTTGGCCATCTTGAGCGCCTTGAGGGTCTCCCCCATCAACTCCCCCGGCACCTTCCCGTGGGCGGGATACTCGGCGATCCCAACGTCGACCTCGAAGTCCGCCCGTTCCTCCGCTAGCCGCCCGAGCACACGCTCCGCCAGGCGGAAGCCGCCCTCAGCGGTCTCGCCGGGCACAATGACGCAGACCTCGTCGTCGCCGAAGCGGGCGAAGGAGGAGCCTTCTGGCGAAGACTCCTGCACGGCTTCTGCGAGCGTGCGCAGTACCTTTCTGGCGCGTTTGACCTTCCCCGCCGCGATGGTCTCGGTAAAGTCGGCGACGTCGAAGACCGCCACGGAGAACCGCTCGTAAGAGTCGATGGCCCGTGGCAGGAGCAGCCGGTTGAGCTGGTCCCTGTCGGGAAGCCCGGTCACGAGGTCCGTGGAGGCGGCCCGGCCGAGGGCCTGCTCCATCTCGCGCCGTACGATGGCGTCGAAGGCCTCGAGACCCGTCTCCGTCAGCCAGTCCGAGGCCTGCATCAGCTTGGCAAAGAACCCCGAGACCTCTTTACCGTGCAGTTCGGAGAGGTCGACGCCTGACTCGACCGAGCGCCAGATGCACCGCCTGAGCACCATGAAATCCTCGATGACACCTACCGCGTCCCTTCCCAGCTCGTGCTGGCAACCTGCGATCTTCTCGACCAGGGCGCGGGTCGCGCCACCCCGGCTGTAGGTCCCGACCGTCTCCGAGCTGCGCAAGAAGCCGACGAAGACCGAGACCAGATCCTGCATGCCCGCGAGCGTCCGGTCGTAGGCCCCGTCCTCGTCTTCTCCGCCCCGGCATGCCTGCCAGCAGGCCACGATGCCGGCAACGTCCTCGTCTATCCGGTCGGGGATACGGGAGGCGCTCTCCATGCCCCCAAGTATACCCGCGCCCGCCGCACCGCACCGGCGCGCACTACGCTCCAACACGCCAATGCAACTTTTTCGGGCTGGCGTACGTATGTATCAGTGAGGTCACAAAGAGTGACGAGAACCGGCGAGGAGGGAGGCCTCGAAAAAGTTTAGGGACTCAAGTTTCGCGGTAAATTAATAGTAGTTTCTAAAATTGATTTCCGGTAAGATTGGCATTTAGCGAGGAGGGTATCTTGAGAACCAATATGGACAAGCGGAAGGACCCCCGGAAGATCGAGCGAGACTCCGAGACGCCCGAGCTCCTTGCCAAGTACCTCGCGCACATCGGCCAGGGCAACCTCCTTACGCACAAGGAGGAGATCGACCTTTCCATGAGGGCCAAGGCCGGCGACATGCGGGCCCGCCAGAGGCTCATCGAGAAGAACCTCAGGCTAGTGGTGAGCGTGGCCAAGAAGTACCGCGGCTACGGGCTGCCCTTCGAGGACCTCATCCAGGAGGGCAACATAGGCCTGATGAAGGCCGTCGAGAAATTCGACCCCGACAGGGGCTTCAGGTTCTCGACTTATGCCACCTGGTGGATCCGTCAGGCCGTGCAGAGGGCCGTCGCCGACAAGGGACGCACCATTCGGGTCCCCGTGCACATGACCGAGAAGATCCGGAAGGTCAGTCGGGCAATGAGCGAGCTGGCGCTGGAGATCGAACGCGAGCCCACCGAAGCGGAGGTCGCAAAGCACCTCGACTGGGACCCCGACGAGGTGCGGCTTACGATGCGCGCGATGCCGGACGCGACGAGCCTGGACCAGCCGATCTCCAGCGAGGAGACGGCCTCCCAGCTCGGCGACTTCATCGAGGACGACAAGGTCTCGGATACTTCCGATACCGTGATGCGGGAGATGGAGACGGAGCACCTCAAAGAGGCCATAGAACGCCTCCCCGAGAGGGCGCGCTACGTGCTCGTCAGGCGCTACGGTCTCGACGACCGCGAGCCGGCCACCCTCGCCGAGCTCGGGGACGAACTCGACATCTCGCGCGAGCGGGTCAGGCAGCTCCAGAGGGAGGCGGAACGCATCTTGAAGGGCGGCGAGTACGGCCGCGTCCTGCGCGACGCGGTGGCCTAGCGGCCCAGCATTTCAGCGGTCAGCACTTCAGCCGGTCAGCTTTTTGGGTTCGCTAATCCACGAGCGCCGGGCTTCGTGCCTGCGCTTTCGTGTTCGCACTCTGGTAGCCTGTGAGGGCGTGAAGGGCGATAACCGGCGGATCTTGCTGCTCTCGACGGCGGCTTTTCTTGGTTGCTCTGCGGCGGCCGGTGCCGGCCTGTTTCGTCCCCTCGACGTGAAGATACTCGGCCTGGCGCGGGGGCATTTCTCGGGGGTCATGGATACGATTGGCCTGGTTACCTCCGTGGTGGGCGGCGTGGAGTTCGTCACGGTCTCTGCCGTCGCGCTCGCCGTGGGCCTGTTCGTCGAAGGACGGCGTCGTCTCGCGTCGCGGCTTCTCGTGGCGTTCGTGGTGACCGGCCTGATCGAGGTCGCTTTCAAGATGGTGGTGCCGCAGGCGCCGGTACCGGGTGAACCTCTGCAAGGCCAGGACCCTTCATTACTCGACATAAGCACATCCTATCCTTATCCGAGCGGGCACATGCTGCGCGCGGTCCTCCTGCTCGGTGCGATATACCTGCTATGGCCGAACACGTTGGGCAGGGTCGCCGTCATGGCGTTCCTCGTCGCCTCCGCCGCAAGCAGGCTCTACTTAGGGACGCACTGGCCCTCGGACGTACTAGGCGGCGCCCTCCTCGGCATTGCCGGACTCGCGTGGGCATTCGATAAGCGATCAGCCATCAGCCGAAAACGCTTGCACGCGCACATGCTGAAATGCTGACAAGCGACCGAAGGGGGCGCCAATCGAGATCACGGTCGTAGGATCCGGCACTGTAGTCCCGAGCCTCCAGAGGCGACAGAGCTGCGTCGTGGTGCGCGCCAGTGGCGAGACGCTGGTCTTCGACCTCGGCTCGGGGGCGGTCCGCGGCATGCTTCGGGCGGACCTCGACCCCTTTGCGGTTGACCGCATCTTCTTTACGCACTTTCATCCGGATCACACGGTCGACGCCGTTCCCCTCCTCTTCGCCATGAATTATGGGACACAGAAGCAGCGTACGAAGCCCCTGCACGTGGCCGGCCCCGAGCCCTTCGTCCGATTCTGGGGCTCCGTAATGGAGGTCTGGGGAGAGTGGATGACGGGCGACTACACCACGCTCGTCTCCGAGCTACCCCACGAGAGCCCCTCCTACATCGAGCTCGCCGGCTGCCGGCTCACCTGGGCCCCGGCGGAGCACCGCCCCGAGAGCATCGCCTACAGGCTCGATGCCGAAAGCGGCGCATTCGTGTACACCGGCGACACCGAGTACAGTGAGTCCCTGGTCGAACTGGCGCGTGGTGCGGATACGTTACTCATCGAATGCGCCTTTCTCGACGACGCCTCCGTGCCGGGACACCTGACGCCCTCGGGCGCGGCACGCATCGCGAGCGAGGCCGATGTAAAACGCGTCGTCCTCACGCACATTTACCCGGTGGCAGACAAAGCCTCTCTTCCTTCCGAGTTAGGAAGTGGCTACGAAGGCGAGGTCCTCGTCGCCGAAGACGGTCTGACGCTCAGCGTCTAGAGCAACTTTCACCTGTACTTACCCCACACGAATCACTCATTCGGCCACGAGCTATCGGCATCTCGCGAAACCAACAAGCTGAAATGCTGAAGTGCTGACTTGCTGAGAGCTAGCAAAGAGGTTCCGAACCTCTTTGCTAGTCTACGCTGAGCAGTTCGCGCAGCGGCCGTGCAGGGTGATCTCGTGCCAGTCCGTGACGAAGCCCGTCTCCCGCTCGACCTGTAAAGCCAGGTACTCCATTAACTCCTCGTTGAACTCGATGACCGCACCGCACTCCTCGCAGCGGGCGTGGTGGTGCATACGCTCCGTCGCGAGCTCGTAGCGCGAGTAACCCTCGCCGAAGTCGTCCTTGCGCACTATGCCGAGCTCGGTCAGGAGGTCCAGCGTCCTGTAGACTGTAGAGAGGCCGAGGTCGAAATGTTCGCCCTTGACCCGGTCGTAGATCTCCTCGGCCGAGAGATGCCGCTCCCCCTCCAGCTCGCGCACGATGATCCGACGCTGGTTGGTAAGCCTGTAGCCCCGATCCCTCAGTATCCGCTCGAACTCAAGCATGTGTCAAAGTCTATCCCTGACCAACAGCAAGATCAAGAATCGATCTTATCTAGAGCGGTCAGCTTTCAGCGGTCAGCTATTATCTTGCCGTGTTCTGCGAACACCGGGCACGTTATTATAGGATGCTTAACTGCCGGACGGTGTTCTTTTCTGATCGGCGCCGAAGGTGGGCTTGCGTCCTCCCGGCCACCAGTTCCAGTCGCCGAGGATGCGCATGGTGGCGGGAACGAGGAGGATGCGAATGATCGTCGCGTCCACGAAGACGGCCACGGCGAGGCCAAGCCCGATGGCCTTGGTCAGGACGATGCCCGTGAAGGCGAACGCTCCCGTGACGACCATGATGATCGCAGCGGCCGAAGTGATGATACCCGCGGTCGCCACGAGGCCCTTCGAGACGCTTGCGGTGTTGGAGTCGCCGTTCTCGTAGGCCTCCCTGATGCGGGATAGCAAGAAAACCTCGTAGTCCATGGAGACCCCGAAGATCGTGCAGAACATCAAAATTGGGAGCGTCGCGTCCACGAAGCCCAGAGGCGTGAAGTTGAGGAGGCCGGAGAGATGGCCGTCCTGGAACACGAAGACCATCGCGCCGAAGCTCGCCGTCAGGCTCAAGATGTTCACGATCACGGCCTTCAACGGGATAAACACGGAGCGGAAGGTGATCAGCAGGATCAGGTACGTCACCCCAATCACGAACGCCGCCGCGAAAGGAGCCTTGCCGTAGAGGCTGGAGATAAAGTCCTTCTGGCCCGCGGAGAGCCCTCCCACCAGGAAGCTGGTCCCCGCCGGGGGGTCTACGGCGCGCACGGCATCAACTGCGGCGTACGCGTCCTGCGTGTACGGGTTCGCCTCGGTAACACCCCGAAGCAACGTCTTGTCGTTCGCGGCGTAGGAGTCCAGGGCATTCTGCAGGTCTTTGGAATCTTTGGCCGCATCCAGCTTCAGGAAGTTCGCGACGCCCTCGGGCGTGACGGCGCCGTCGGCCGAAATGCCCTCCGGCAACTCGGGCACCTTGCGGTCCGCTTCTTCGGCCACGCGGCGCTCGACCTCGTCCCTGATGCGTCCTTCAGAGGCGCGTATCTTCTGCGCCACCCGCGGCTCGACCTCCGTGCGGATCTGCTCCTCGGTGCCGGGAGGGACGGTGCTGTAGGTGGCCTTGACCTCAGAGAGTTGCTGGTTTACCGCTTTGTCCGTGTTCTTCTGGACCTGTTCTTCGACCTGCCGCTCCACCAGCCCGTCCACTTTGCTGGCGGCCCTTTCCTGGGCCTCCTCGCGGGCCTCTTCGACGCGGGCAGCGTAGTCCTTCGCGGCCGCTTTTCCTATCGCGTAGACGCTCTCGACGCGGGAGACGCCTTCGGCGCTGGAGATTCTCTTGCTGAGTTCTTTCGTGTCTGAGAGGCCTTTAGCGCTCAAGGGATCTTCATCTAAACTCGCAACGATCTCCATAGGGTTCAGGGCCGCGTATTCGAAGTTCTTCTTCAGGATGTCGTCGCCGGCGCGCGACTCGTACTTCTGCGGCAGGACGGTCGCCTCGGGGATGCCGACCTTCATGTGGCCCACGGGGTGGAGCAGAACGCCCAGGATCAGGGCCGTTAGCAGGATCACGGCGAACGGGTGGCCCATCACGATCTCGGCGCTCCGACTCCAGAATGCCGTGCCAACTCCGTCCCTACGTCGCCGGATCGCGAGCCTGTTCAAGTTCGATCCGAGGACGCCGAGGAGGGCCGGCAGAAGCGTCAGCGCGGCGGTGACGGAGACGAAGACCACGACGACCCCGGCCATCCCGATCGAACGCATGAACATGAAGGGGAAGAAGAGCAAACCGGAGAGCCCGATCAAAACCGCGGTCCCCGAGAAGAAAATGGACCGCCCCGCCGTCGCCACGGTGCGCGGCACCGCCTCCGCGGTCGGAAAACTCTCCAACTCCTCCCTGAAACGGCTCACGAAGAACAACGCGTAGTCGATGCCTAGCCCGAGGCCGAGCATGGTCGAGAGCGTCAGCGTGAACACGGACATGTCGTAGAAGCCGGAGATGAAGTAGAGCACGGCGAGCGCCGTCAGCACGCTCGCACCCCCGATCAAAACGGGCACCCCGGCTGCGACAAGCGTCCCGAAGGCGAAGATGAGTATGACCACGGCGAACGGGAAGGCGTACTTCTCCGCCTGCTTGACGTCCTCGTTGCTCGCGTCCTCCAGGTCCTGGTAAACCGCAGGCGCCCCTGTGACGTAGGTCTCCAGCTCGTCGGAGTGGACTCCCCTCCGTGCCCGGTCGACCACGTTTCGCGTCTCATCGACGGAAACGTTAGAGGTAACGATGGCGTAAGATTTCTTCCCGTCCTGTGAGATGAAACGAGGATCCTTTGACCCCGCGTAGGACGCGACCTGGCGTACGTCGTCCAGCTTGCGCACGCCGTCGAGCGCGCGTTCCTGGGCGTCCTGGAACTCCTTGCTGCGGGCCGGGAGGCCGTCGCCGGTAAAGACTATCGTCAAGGCCGCCGGGGAGGTGCCGAAGTCGTCCGTCATAAGGTCCTGCACCTGCTCCGCGTCTGAGTTCGCGCCCTCGAACCCGCCGCCCTTCAAACGTCCCGAGAGCTCGGGTGCGAAGAAGGCGGACGAGATCAAGACCCCGCCCCACACCAGCAGAATGGCCCACCTGAAACGATAGGCGAACACCCCTATGTTATGGAACATCCTCAATCCTGCGCGCGATCTCTACCGAAGAACGTTTTCATCGGCGATATGTTACCCGACCCAAAAACAAGGGATGGTGTTTGGTTGCACGAACCAAAAAACAACCCTGTAGGGGCGGTTCGCGAACCGCCCTCGCCCTCACGCGGACGCCCGTGTCCCCCGGGGCAAGGTCAGGGCGAGGAGAAGCCCGAGGACGGGCAGAGAGGCAATAATCATCATGGTGAACGAGAGCCCCGCGCGGTCGGCGACGAGGCCGAGAAGCGGTGCCCCAACGCCGCCGAGCCCGATAGAGAGACCCATCGTTATGCCGGCAGCGAGCCCGATGCGTCCCGGCAAATACTCTTGCCCCATAACTACCGTGATGCCGAAGGTCCCCACCGTGGCCGCGCCCACGAGGACGAGCAGCACCATACCGACGAAAGGCCCGGCGAGGGTGAAGCAGAAAATGAGGGGCGGTAACACAAGCATCGAGGCGCCGACCACCGTGCGCCTGCCGAAATGGTCGGCGAGTGGGCCCATCGTCAGCGTCCCCGCGGCACCGCCGAACAGCATCAGCGTGAGGGCGGTGTTGCCCAGCGCCGGGGATACGTCGAGCACGCGCTCGTAGTAGGAGGCGACGAAAGTCACGAGCCCGAAGTAGACGAAGGACCGCACGATGACGACCCCGATCATGCGCGTGAAAGGCCACCAGTGCTCCGGCACCGATGTCTGCTTCGCCTCCTCGCTCTCGACCGCCTCCGGTCTGAAAGTGAGCATCCGTGGCAGCTCGTGGAAGAGCACGGCGGCCATCGCGATGGCGGGTAGGGCGAGGAACAGGGAGCCGGGCAGCCCGAATAGGAGAACGAGCGGCGTGGTCACAGCTGGGCCGAGGGCGAATCCGGCGTTGCCGCCAACGGAGAACAAGCTCATCCCGCGGGCCCGGCCGCACCCCGAGACGTAGTTGGCAAAGCGTGCCGCCTCGGGATGAAAGGCGGCAACGCCTATCCCGCTGGCCACGACGCACACCAGGATCAGGGGATAGCTCGGGGCCACGCCGACGACCGCCATGCCGCAACCCGCGAGCAACACGCCAAGCGGCATGAGCGCCGGTATAGGCTTCCTGTCCGAGAAGATGCCGAAGAGCGGCTGCACGATCGACGAGCTCACCGTCGCCGCGAACACGAGGGCGCCGGCCGCGGCGAGCGAGATCCCACGCTCCGCCGTAAGGAACGGCACCAGCGCCGCAACGGCACCCTGGTTGAGGTCCGTGAAAAGGTGCCCCGCCGACAGCCCGGCCATCGCCCTCCGGTCGACGCCTTTGTTGGCGACCTCACTCAAATAGCGGTTCCTTCCAGACTAACGTTCACAGCCGCTGATGCTATCAGTCTTCAGAGATTTCGTACGGCCCGAACGCCTTGACGCCGCCGGCGCGAAGCTCGGAGAGGGCCCTCCACGTCTCCCCTACCGCGTCGATGGCGGCCTGCGCAGGCTCTCCCGGGGACGGACGCCCGCCGCGCGGCGGGTTGACCCTGACCAGGACCTCGGACACGTCGCGCCCTATGCCGCCGAGCTCCCTGGCCTTTCGCAACGCCTCCCGGAAGCCTCCAAGCTCGTCGACCAGCCCGAGTTCCAGCGCCTCCGTCCCGGTCCATACCCTTCCGCCGGCGATGCCGTCGAGGGCTACGGCGTCTATACCGCGGCCGCGCGTGACGCGTTCCTTGAACTCGGCGTAAATGCACTGGATCTGGCCCTCGATCACCCGCCGCTCCTCGTCGTCGGGACGGCGGCCAGGGTCGAGAAGGCCGGCATGCGCTCCCCTATCTAGTGCGACGGGGTTGATGCCGAGCTTCTCGTAGAGGCCGCGTGCGACGGGACGGATGATCAGCACGCCTATGGAGCCGGTGACCGTCCCGCGGCGCGCGACGACGTGGCTCGCCGCCACCGAAACGTAGTAGCCACCGGAGGCTGCGGCGTTTCCCATAAGGACGACGACTGGCTTCTTCGCCCCGATCCGCTCGACCTCGCGCCAGATCAGATCGGAAGCCAGCGCGTCGCCGCCGGGCGAGTCGACGTGGAAGAGCACGGCAGAGATCCTACGGCTCTTCTCCGTCACTCGCAGCGCCGCGACAACGGACTCGCTCCCCGCCTGCTCGGCACCCACGAACGGCACCGGCACCGGCAGCTTCCTGCTCCGTCCCCTAACGATCGTCCCCGTCAGGCTGACAAGTGCGATCTTGTTCCGGCTCCGCTTCCGGTAAGGCAGAAACAAAGACCTCCGCGCCCGAACCCACTCTGCGAGCCGGGCGTGCCGGTTCTCGGACCCGAGCTTCGCAGGCAACTCGTCCTCGTAGAGTACGCCGTCGAGCAGGTCCTCCGAGAGCGCCTCACGCGCGCCGTACGGGGCCAGGTCTATCCTCATTCTCACCTCTTCGGAAGGAATGTCTCTACTTTCGGAGACCGCATGTACCACCTCCTCGTAGCGGCGGTCGAGGAGACGCTCGACCTGCTCGCGGGACTCGTCGGAGAAGTCATCGCGCACGAACCTCTCGCCCGCGGACTTGTACGGTGACACCGCAACGACCTCGACCTCGATGCCGACGTTGTTCAGGGCATCTTTGAGGAAATCCACCTTGGCGCGGAGGCCGGTGACGTTCAGGCTGGCAAGCGGGGTGGCGAGGATCTCGCCGGCCGCGCACGCGAGGTAGTAGGAACGGGTATCGACGGGATCGGCAAGGTACGCTACGACCCGCTTTCCGCGCGCTCTGAAGGCCAGAATCTCACCTCGCAACTCCTCGATAGCAGCCCATCCTGCATCCAGGTTCTTTATGCGCAGGACCACCCCGCGCGGACGACCGTCAGCACAGATGCGGTCCAGCATCCCCCTCAACCTCTCCAGCGAAGGCGGGCTCGGACCGCGAGCAAGGCGCCGCCTCAGAAAGCCAACCGGCGTCTCGAACTCCTCCAGCGGGCCGCTGACCTCGATCCACACAAAGTCCGGCGGCCTGGCGAGCAGGCGCACTCGGGCGTTGCGCACCAGGCGCCAGAGGTTCACCAGAGCGTTGGTAAACAGCGACATCTGGGGCTATGGTACACCCCAACGCGTAAAACACCGTGTGATAAACTCGCAAATAGGAATGGTTACTGATCGTCAAACACCCCACAAGGACACTTTCGGCGTACCCGAAGTTCGAGAGAAACTACGCAGGTCGGGCTACACCCTCACCTCCCAGCGCAGAGCCGTCCTGGAGGCCCTATCCAGGGCGAAGGGTCATCCTTCCGCCGAGGACGTGTACCTGATCGTCAAGCGCGAGAACCCGCGCGTGGCGCTCGGCACGGTCTACCAGGCCCTCTCCGTACTCGAGGAAGTAGGCGTCATAGGCTCCAAGCACTGGGCCGAGTCCCCCACGCGCTACGACCTGAACGTAGAGCCGCACCTGGACATCAAGTGCACCTCATGCGGCGAGGTCGCCGAGGTCCCCGGCGTGCATCTCGGCGGCGTCGAAGCGCGCATCAGCCAAAACACCCCTTACAAGGTCACCCGCGCGAGGATGGTCGTCGAAGGCCTGTGCCCCAACTGCACGGATAGCTAGTCAGCACTTCAGCATTTCAGCTTGTCAGGTTTTGTTTTTGACTGCTCGTCTTCGGATGAATGTGTAAGGGCTTTACCATGGGCTGGCCAGGCGTTACCCTTCCGGCCATCGTGGTGACGAGGGTAATACAGGAAAAGCGATCATGAGCGAGGACCCCAAGGACCCGATGGCCGGACTCGCGGAGGGCATGGAGACTGCCGGCGCCCTGATCGAAAGCCTGGAAGGGGAGGTGGAGAGCCTCAGGAGCGACCTCGAAGCGGCGTCCGCCGCGCTGAAGAGGGCCCAGGAGGAGGTCTCCGCCCGGGCCGATGAGCTGGAGGAGAAGGAGCGGACCCGCGTCGAGGCGGAGCGGGAGGTCGAAGACCTGAGGGTGGAGATCTCCTCGCTCAAACAGCGCCACTCGGACGAACAGCTCCGCCTGAGCAACGAGTACATCAACGAGCTCGCGCAGGTGCACCGGAAGCCCGAAGAGCAGCGGCTGGCCAATGTGGACGCGGCCTCCTCAGATTCCCGCGTCGAAGACATCAAGGAAGAGTTCCGCCGCGAGCGCGAAGCCCTGGAAGCGCACTACAGGGAAGAGATCGAAGCCCTCAATAACGCCTCCGAGCACTGGGAAAAGCAACTGCGCACGAGCTACAAGGAGCAGGAGGCCCGACACGCGGCGGAGATCGAGTCGGCCCGCAATGAGAACGCCAAAAGGGAGAAAGACCTCGAGCGTTCCTTGACGGAGGACTTAAAGAGGAGGCTGGCCGAGGAGCGCAGCTCTTCCGACAAACGCCACAAGGCGGCCGTACAAACGCTAAGGAATGCGGCGGCGGCGCGCGAACTGGAGCTCCAGAAGCACTACCAGGCCGTGGTCGAGAGGCAGCAAGGGGAGCTAGAGGCGCTGCGCGAGGAGTTGGAATCTTCCCGCCAATCCCTGGAGGAGAGGCGCAAGAGGGAGCTCAGGGAGGTCAAGGCGCTGACGGAGCGGCGCGAGAGCGACCTGAGGAAGAGGCACGCGGCCAGGCTCGCCGAGGCGAAAGAGTCAGCGGAGAAGAGGATCTCGGTCCTCCAGGCCCAGAGGGAGGCGGACAACAAAGCCCTAAGGGCGCGCCACGCGGACGAGACCGAGCAGCTGCGACGCGAGAACGCGGAGCGGCTCGCGGCCGAGGACGAGCGCAGGAAGGCGGAGACCTGGGCGCTCAAAGAGCGCCAGAGGGAGGCCACAATCCAGCGCGAGACCGAGCTGCGCGCCTACACCAACCGCCTGAAGGAGCTCGAGGCCACCAGGCTTACCCAGAAATCTTCCGCGACGGAAGACCTCGAGCGAGTCGTTGGCCGTTTCGGGGCGGAGATCTCTGCCTACGAGAACCGCATCGCAGAACTCGAGGAGACCCTGCAAGAGGCGGAGGCTAGCAGGAGCGACTCTGAAACTTTGCTGGACGATCTCCGCACGGGCGCCGTAGACACCTCCGGCGCCAGCCCCGACGGCGCAAGCGAACCGGACGACGAGCAAAGAAAACGTATGGAAGAAATCGAGGCGCAGAAAATACTCGCCGAAGAGAAGGTCCAGGACCTGGAAACCAGGCTCGAGGCGGCGAGAGTAGAGAGCCGCCGCAACGCCGAGGCCCTAAGGAACGCCCTGGAGAGCCTCGAACGGCTCTCCGACCCGGAACGCCGCCTCAGGGAGGGCATAGCGCTGTTCAACGAGAGCGAGCACGCGAATACCGTCGCCTCCATCTCGCGGGCCTTCGGCCTCCCGAAGGTCCACGCCGCCCTCGACGACGGTAACCCTGGCAAACCGACGCTCACGTTCCTCTGGGACGACATGGCCTGGCGCCGGTACGTCTCCGACCCCACCGAAGGCGTCGAGGAACCCAGAGTCTACCTCACCGGCACCGGCGAAGACCCCACCGAAATCGAACCCTCCAGCCGGCGCCCCAACGCCAGAATGGATTCCAAAGGAAGGCTAATGATCGGAGTCCAGGCGCGCTGACACTCGCCAGCGCGCTCCGGCCTGCGGCCTCCGCTTTCAGCACTTCAGTAAGTCAGCTTTTCAGCCAGGTTGACCGTGGCACCGCCCGCTGACATCAACGGAGCCGCCTCGCAGAGAGACCCGAATAGTTAGCCGGCTAACTATCGACAAAGAAACCTGAAATGCTGAATTGCTTACTTGCTTACTTGCGTCGGAGGCGCTCGACCCTCTGGTTGTGGGTGTAGATCTCTGCGCCGCGTTTGCTTCCGACGTAGGAGGCTGCCACGGAGGCGACGAGGAAAAGGACCTCAAGCAGGCCGGCGCCTGCGCCTTCGATGCCGGGAAGGAAGCCTCTTCCGAGGGCGAGGTTCAGTGCCGAGGCGAGAACGAAGGCAGCGGGGACGACCATCATTCCGTGCAGGACATGCCTGGAGGGCGCTTTGTAGCTTGCGGCCATTCCGCCGAAGTAGAAAGAGAAGACGGAGGCGAAGACGAGCAGGAGTAGCGGGAGGATGGCGGGGCCGCTTCGCTCGAGGCCGAAAAAGCGGGTGAACACCGGCGCCAGTATCCCCTGCACCACGAGGAGTCCGATCGCGAGCGCCAGCAGCACCCCGATGCCTACGGCCATAACGCTCTTCATGGGACAATTCTAGCAGTCGCCATGAGTCGCCAGGTATCGGTATTCACCGCGACGTGTGTGGCGGGCTTGTAGGTCGCACCCTCGCGTAGTAATCTCACGCTTTGTGAAGCAGCGCACGGAACGCAAATTTTCTCGCAGGGATTTCCTCAAGCTCACCGGCGCGGGGCTCGCCGGGGCGACCCTGCTCGGCGCGACGGGTTGCGACCTCACGGAGCGCATCCGCAACGTCAGGGGCGACCATCCCATCCTCAAAGAGGGCACCAACGTCGTGCTCATCATTATCGACAGCTTGAGAAAAGATCACATCGGCGCCTACGGCAACCGGACTATTCACAGCCCCAACCTCGACGCACTCGCCAAAGAGAGCCTTGTCTTCACCCAGGCCTACCCCGAGTCCATACCCACTATCTGCGCCAGGAGGGCGATACACACGGGGAGGCGGACGTGGCCTTTCTACAACTGGAAGCCCGTCAAGGACGAGGACGTGATCCTGCAGGGCTGGGAGCCGATTCCACTTTACCAGACCACGCTCGCCCAGATGATGCAGGCGGCCGGGTACGAGACATACTTCATCACGGACAACATGCACCAGATGAAGCCATCCTACGATATGCACCGCGGCTTCGACGTCTTCGACTTCTTCCGCGGGCAGACCACGGACAACTACAAGCCGATCTGGACCGCCCCCCAGGACAAGGTCGCGCAGGCCCTGGTCAAGGGGAACATACCCGCTATGACGGCCCAGATGCGCCAGTACTTCGCCAACGTGCAGGGCAGGAAGACGGAAGCCGACTGGTTCTCCCCGATGGTCTTTACCCAGGCAGCGGACTACCTGGAGATCCTGAACGAGAACGGCCCCTTCTTCCTGACCGTGGACTCCTACGACCCGCACGAGCCCTGGGACCCACCAGAGAAGTACGTAGAGATGTACGACGACCGGCCGTACGATCTCAAGGAGCCGTTCTCGGTGATCTACGGCCCCAGCGACTACCTGGAGCCAAGGGAGCTGGAGAGGATGAAGGCCCGCTACTCCGGGGAGCTGACGATGATGGACCGTTGGCTCGGCCGCTTCCTCGACAAAATGGAAGAGCTGAACCTCTTCGAGAACACCCTCCTTATACTCCTCTCCGACCACGGCGTCGCCCACGGCGAACACGGCTACGCCGGCAAGCCGGACTACGTACTCTGGCCCGAGGTCACCGACATTCCGTTCTTCATCAGGCACCCCGAAGGGAAACGTGCGGGCAAAACGAGCGACTACTACGCCTCCACCCACGATGTGGCGCCAACGATCCTCGGTTTCCTCGGAATAGAGCCCTCGCAGGAGCTCGACGGCCAGGACCTCTCCGTGCTGATAGAGGGCGGCGAGCCTGAGGCGAGGCCCCACTTCTCGCTAGGGTACAACGATCACGTCTGGGCCCGTGACGACCGCTACGTGATGTTCAGCACCAACCAAGGCGAAGACCCCTTCCTCTACGACATCCAGAAAGACCCCGATATGCACAACAACCTCGCCGCAAGCCAGCCCAACACCGTCAAGCGCATGTTCGAAGGCTACGTGCTCAGGGACGCCGGAGGCGGACCCCTACCGACCTACGACTACGGCGCCGCCGCAGGATAACTTCACAGCCATCAGCCTTCGGCTTTTTGCCTTTGGCTGATCGCTGCCTGCTTACGAAGGGCTTTTTGCAAACCGCTCTCCAGGCCCCTACGATAGTGTAACCCACACGACCCACGCAAAGACTGACAGGAACATGAAGGCCACTACTGCCAGGAACATCGCGCCCACCACAAGGAGCAGCTTGACGTTGATCTTGAACGTGTCGCCCAGGGCGACCTTCGCATCCTCGGGCCGCCCTGGGTCGTAGAGAACGATAACCTCGTCCCCCACGCGAGGGGGCGCGTTGGTGCCAATGTTGTTCTGGAACTCGGCCGTCCTGCCGTCCGCGGTCTGGAACCGCACGGCGGGAAGATGACTACGACCGAGCGGTCGTAGGAAGCCCTGGAGGAGTGGCCGATGACGACGCCCAACGCCCTTAGTTCGCTGTTTGGCTGCGTTTCGCTCAAGGGAGCCTCCTCCAGACGTCCTCCCCGAGGACCGCCATCGCTCGCGCTTACTGACCAACGCGGTGTACCCGCCTGCGGAGACACAGGCATCTCTCGGGTGTTCTTACGGGGACGGGAGATAGCCCGCTGAGACTATGGCCCGGCCAGCTCCTCGCGCGTCTCGTCCTGAGCTTCGTCCTGCTCGTCTTCCTCGTCGGACTCGAGTTCGGAATAGAGGACGGTGAGTATGATCCCGACGAGGCCGACCGGGCCGACCCAGGCCGGCAGGCGGATTCCCAAGACCCGATCGAGGGAAAGCGAGTCGGGCTCGCGAATCATGAGGGCCGTGGAGATCGCGATGTTGAGGACGGGCAGCTCGGCGCCGCCTTCCGTCACCCAGATCGGCTTGCCCCAGTGCGCCTTCCTCGTGGCCATCGCCATGGAGCCTATGACCCCGAGAGGGCCAAGCGGCTTGAGAAGTCCCAACGCAGTGAGCACGCCGCCACCGAACTCCGAGAGCCCCGCCAGGTAGGCCCAGGGGCGTCCCGGGCGCATACCGAGCATCTCCATGAAGCCGCTCGTACCCTCCAACCCGGGTCCCCCGAAGGACCCGAAGAGCTTCTGGGCCCCGTGGCCCGCCATCAGAGAGCCTTGCACCACGCGCACGATCGTGGGTGCGGTCTCGTTTAACATCGAGGTGTACACCCTCACTCCTTCCGTGGATATCAAGATACGTACCCCTCATATCCCCCAAGACCATCCGGTTTACACTTCTGACCTTCCTAGCGGCCCATTGCAACAGGGTCCTTGGAAGGGGAGCCGCCTTTACGGTTTCCGGTCGTGGCCTTGCGCTGAGGAGCGTTCACACCCCATCGGGGCCACAGAGCCAGGGCTACCGGAAGCTTTGCTGGTACCGAGTCCCAGTGAATAGCAACGCCACTTCGCACGAGCCTGTATCTTCTACTACTCGTGGATTCCCGCTTGCGCGGGAATGACGGATGGGAGGGATTAGGGATGCGCCCGCAGCTACAAAGCGCGACCGTCCAGACGGACTCGGTATCATTCCCGCACCCCTAAAGGCAACGATGTGCCCCGGGTCGGCGACACGCCGGGCGATGGTCTCGAGGTGCTGTTCGAGGAGTCGTTTCTTGGTCATGCTGTTCGCCTCTCCTACGCCTCCCAGCGTCCGTCGGCTTTGGAGCGCTCCACCTCCCGCAGGCCGGCTGGTCTCATCCTCCCCTCCTCGATTAGCCTCATCAACTTGCCACGGTTGCCCTTCGACCACTTGCTCTTCGGCCAGCGTGGGGTAAACCGTAGCAGCCAAAACCGGTCGTCGAAGCCGGCCGACCGAGCGTCGATCCATCCGTAGCACAGGGCCGACTTCGAGAGCCTCCGCGAAAGAGACTGTATCGATGCCAGAGCCCTTCTTGGCAAGTTTCAGCCAGAGTCCTTCTGAGGTCGCGGCGTGTTCTTCGAGCCACACCTCCCACGCGTTGCGGGAGGCGAACGGGATGATGGGCAGTTCGGGTTTCCTGGTGGACATGGCGTCTCCTTCTCGATTACAGATCCGCCGCGCGCGAGAACTACCGCGGAAGCCCACGCTAGGGTAGCCTGGCCCGTCCACCGGTGGCTGGCGCAGAAAGGTCATGCCGAGACAACCTTGGGATGGAAACCATCGCCATTCGCGTTGTCGGTCACGCACCGGCTTCCTCGGTCAGGCGTTCATGAGGATTCGGGATCTTCCCTCGACGATAACTGTTGGCAACGCGCGCGTCGACCCTCTAAAGCACGGCTGTCTCAGACAGGACGGTCCTCGTGCAGGCAGTCTCGCTCCGGCGATGGTGGGTTGCGCACCGACGCGACGTTCGGAGTCTATCTGCGACAAAAGCGGAAAGGCGGAGGGACCAGCCGGTTTACGGGCGCGCCAACAACCCCTGGGGCCCCGATCGGACGTTAGGCGGTAGCTTGTAAGCTTCCTGGTTGCTGAGTCCTTAGGATCTGATAGCTCATCGTGCGTCGATGGCATCGGCTTCCCAACCGCCCTCACCAACCCGCAGTTCAGCGCGGATGCGCCGTCATCCACATCCCGTGGCGCGGACGCAGCGTGGCCATCGCCTCCGTCTCGACCCGGCGGCCTGGCACGAGGTGCAGCTCGCAGCGCTGGGTCAGCAGGGCGAGCACGAGCGTCGATTCCATCAACGCGAAGCCCTTACCGATGCATTGGCGTGGCCCGCCTCCAAATGGGAAGTACGCGTAGTGCGGCCGGGCGTCAGAACGTTCGGGAGCGAACCTATCGGGGTCGAAACCCTCGGGGTTCTGCCACACCGTCGGATCTCGGTGCGTTACGTAGGGGCTTATGGAGACCGTCGCATCGGCGGGGATGCGGTACCCGCACACGGTGTCGGCCTCGATCGCCCGCCGGTTGGTGATCCAGGCGGGCGGGTAGAGGCGAAGCGTTTCGTCTATCACCATGCGGGTGTAGGTCAGATTGGGCAGGTCCGAGTCCGTGGGGATGCGTCCCTGGAGGGTCTCATCGACTTCTGCGCGCAGCCGTCGCTCGATCGCCACGTGTGTGGAGAGCAGGTAAGAGGCCCAGGTGAGGGCGTTGGCCGTCGTCTCGTGACCGGCCAGGAAGAGCGTGACCACCTCATCGCGCAGTTGCTTGTCGCTCATGCCCTCGCCGGTCTTCTCGTCCCGCGCCTCCATGAGCAGCGCCAGCAAGTCGTTGTGTTCATCCGGTCGCCGTCGCCGCTCGGCGATGATCCGGTAGACGATCCCGTCGAGGGTTGCGCGGGCGGTCAGAACGCGGCGGTTACGGAGCGTAGGCACCTTGAGGGGCGGATAGAACGGGAACGTAACGCGGAAGGTCACGTCGTCCAAGAGCGTCGTGATAGCGCTCTCGATCTTGCCTATATCGTGTTCGACCGAGGTGCTGAACAATGCCAGCGTCACAACCTCCATCGTAAGGCGCATGAACTCGGTGGCCACATCGAGTGGCTGCTCTGCGGTCTCGCGTGCCTGCCAGCGATCCAACATCGCCAGGGTGGCGTCGGTCATCAGTCCGCCGAAGTTTGCTACGCGCCGCCTGTGAAACGCAGGCTGCGCGAGACGCCGTTGGCGCCGCCAGAAGTCGCCGTCGCTCGTGAACAACCCGTTGCCCAGGAATAGCTTGAGCGTCCCGAACGTCGCGACGTCCTTCGAGTAGTTGCGGTGATTATCATGCAACAAGCGCCCGACGCCCTCTGGATGGTTGATCTGGTATATCCTCATGTGAGCAACGCGATATTGCAAGACGTCTCCGTAGATGCGGGCCAAGTCGAGCACGAAACGCAGGCGCTCGCGATAAATATCGCCGATGCTTCCCAGCACCACGTTGCCGCGTGGTCCTGGCGGCACTCGTGCGGCAAGTTTAGTGTCGTCCATCGTCATGGGCATATCCGTCCTTTCCTCCTCGCCCCTGCTTGTTGCCACCGTTCCCCAATCGCGGCCGTATCACTGCGTCGTCGGTTGCTACCGTACACTACGCCGCTCGCGTCTCCAGAGCGTTACGGCAAGCGTTACGAGCGGGAAGTTTCCAAGGAATCTCGCGCCGCTTTTCCAGTCGGTAGCCTTAGGGATACTCCAGGTAGGGGCGTAGGTCGTTTCTGGCTAGCCCACGCGCCTGGTGTTTGTCTCGCCACATGCCGAGATTGTTCCAGCTCGCGATATCCATGCGGGTCCACTCGGATTCATAAATCCGACCGTTCTCCTCCTGCTGCAGCGGCTCGGTGAGGCTGAAAGTTCCGAAGTCTTCGTATGGTGAGTAATCGATTATGGTCACTCTCTCACCGCTAGGGAGGGTGGGAGTGTAGCTGGCTACCACATCCTCGACCCTGGTACCGAGGTCCGACTCGAAAACGTAGGAATCCTTATCTGTCTCTGCCGGTTTGTGCACTATAAGGACCCCATCCCGACAAAAGTGCGTCACCACTACTCTGCTGCCCTTGAAATGATCGGGTATGGAGTCGTAGAGTGCGTCGTGCCCGGCGATTTCGTTCCTGAGCGCCCAGTAATAGGCCTCGAAGTAGCTCGTGATCTGGGTACGTAGTTCGTCTAGCATGTCGGTGGTAAGTTCCCTGGACATCTGCGGCAACCTCATCCCATCTGCCCTCACAGTATTTGCGCCCAGAACAGCTTACCCCACAACGCCTCGCTCCACTCGGCCGCAAGTTTCTCTCCGGTTCTCCCATTTCTCGCGAGGAGCCGTAACGATCACAAAGCAACAGACCATGATGGGCTCCACGCCAAACGATCGCTTGATTGGGGTGATGTGCCGTGCGGTTGAGCCTGCGTATCGCGTCGGGTTCTCCTGCTCCGGGGGCTGGGGCGCGGACCTTCCTGCCCGACTTCAAGGGCGTCATCGAGGCCGACGACGGGGCGGAGGTCCTCATCGACTATCGGGGTTACGGTCAGGCCTATCCGGTCGGTCGGAGGCAGATAGTCGCGATGGCTAGAAGCCATCTCCTAAATATCTGGCCTGCTAGCGAGACCATGTTGCCAGAGAGTATTGAGTCCCATAAAGGGCGAGAAAACGCCGCTGGCAGTGCTTGCCTAAGTCAGTCTAATCTTCTCCTTCCCTGTTTATGAGATGAGTTCTAGAGAACCCGGTTAGATCGTCGGCATCTGCGGTGCCCCGTATCTCTGGCAAATTCGGATTCGGTGGTTCCCACGGAGGTCCAGGTGGCCCCACGAAGGCCATAGGAGTGCCGCTGGTCAGGATGAGTGTCGTACCGTCACATAGGCGGTGGGATGAACTAGTAGCGGCGCTCTGGGCGGTAGAATCGATCATGCCAAAAGGTCGGTCCTACGCCACAAGGAGCGCCGCACCCATGAAGATAAGCCTCACGATCCCTCCGGTCAACCACTCTCCTACCCACGGACCCCAGGGCTTGCCGCTACTGCGGGGAGTCCATCTTGCACCGCCACGGCAGCGCCACCAAGCACGTGCGCGATCATGGATTGAGCGAGGTGGAAGTCCACCGCTACAAGTGCGCCTGCTGCTCCAGGACCTTCCGTCATTACCCCGGCGGGGTGAGCAAACAGGATTAGAGCCAAAGGACAGTGGTGTTGACGGCCTTGATGTACGCTCTCGGGCTCTCCTCTTGCTCGGCGGCCTCCCACCTGCTCGGAGCCCTCGGAGCGGCGGTGGGCAAGAGCAAGGTGCGCTCGCGACAAGACGATGCGAGGCTACAAGAGCCCGGAAGGAACGATCGACGCCATCGCACTTACCCAATGGCTCTACAACGGTGAGTATGAGCACGACTTGGCCCAAGAGATGGCACCATAAACAGCCATAAACAATTCGGGGCACCTCCCCGAAACGGATTCCTCAAATTCGCCCACCGTGTATGGGACAGTTACCTACATTGGTGTGTCCATTGGTATGAGTCGTTCTCCTCTATTCCTCGGCCAAGGCGGCTACGAGCTCGCGGCAGAAGTCGGGGATGTCGGGGACGACGCGGCCCCATACGAGGTTGTCTTCCCTGAATGCCGCCTTGTCCACCCAGGTGGCACCGGCGTTCTCGAGGTCGTCTTTGATGCCTACCGAACCCGTCGCGCTGACGCCGTCGACTATGCCGGCCGAGATCGCGACCAGCCCGCCGTGGCAGATGATGCCAACCGTCTTGTTCCTCTCGTGGACGGTCCTGACGAGGTCCAGTATCGCGGGGTAGCGCCTGAGCTTGTCGGGGGCCCAGCCGCCCGGGATTACGACGGCGTCCAACTCTGTGGCATCGACGGCGTCCGCCGTTGCGTCGGCCTGCGCCTCGAGGGCGTTCTTGCCGCTTACAGGCTCGGTGTTCGGCCCGACGGAGACGACCTCGGCCCCCTCCTCCCGCAGGCGCATGACCGTGACCCAGTATTCCAGGTCTTCGAACCCTTCGGCCACCAGAACCGCTACCTTCTTCCCGCGCAACCGCATGGGAACTCCTTTCACTTAGACGTCATCTGACAACGGTCTTGCTCAACAACTCGTCTACCTCGCGCCGCGCCTCTTCGCCACCGAGCTCGATGGCACGACCCAGCTCGGGCACGGCGTCCGCCCCCCGGCCGTCCCGGAGGAGTCGCTCCGCGGCCTCCAGGTGTGCCCTGAAGCTGTTCTCCTCGGTGTTCTCCTCAGCGCTAGCGATGTCGTCCCCATCCGCGACTTCTTCGCCGTGGATCAAGGTCAGCAGTTCGTCACCGTAGCGGGCCGCGCGGCGGAGTCCTACACCCTTTATGGCGCCGAGCTCCTGGATGGTGCGGGGCTTGCGCGTGGAGATCTCCTCCAGGTGCGAGTTGTGGAGCACGACGTAGGCGGGCACCTGTTGCTTTTTTGCCTGCTCGCCCCTCCAACTCCTCAACCGCTCGAAAAGCACCGGGTCCATCCCTGGGGCGTCATCCTCTGGCGACAGATGCACGAACGCCGGCACGAGCGGCGTCCCGAGGGGCACGCCGGTCCGTGACGTTGGGGCAGTTCTCCGGGTTGGTTCCTCTATCTCACCGAGGCAGACGTCGCAGCCGGCGCACGGGGCGACCTCCTCTTTGTCGCCGAAGTGCCTCAGGAGGTGTTCCCGGCGGCAGGTCTTCAGGTTGGCGAACGACTCTACGTCCCGGATCTGGGCGTATGCCGTGTTGGCCCGGTTCTTGAGCCTGGCCGCAATGCTCCTGCGGCTGTCGCCGTCCAGCGACGGGGTCTTGAGCCTCACGTCTACCAGGGAACCGCGGGGAACTGCCTCCACGATGCCGTCTACCATCATCCTGTAGATGGCGCCCTGGACCACCGCCGGGCGCAGGTTCGCCTTGCGCGCCAGTGCAGGAAGTCCTACGGAGCCAGCGCCAGGGAGCGCGGCGTGCACGGCGGACACTTCCTCGCGCAGGCCTTCCGGTTCCTCTTCGATGCGGTGCACTTCGACCTCCGCCCAGAGGTCGTAGCCGCGGGAGATCAAACCTGACTCCTCCAGGCTCCCCATAACGATGCCGGCCGACTCGGGATCGACGCCGCCCAGCGCCGAGAGCGAACCCGGCGGCACGTTGACCCTCCCCCCGCTCTCTACCCCGGCGAACGCCGAGAAGAAGGAGGAGACCTCGCGCTCCCCGGCGGTGCCGAGCGTGACGAGCCGCTTGCGCCGGCCGAGGTCGGCCCCGCGGTACAAGACAACGCACTCGGCCTTCTCCCCGTCCCTGCCGGCACGCCCCGACTCCTGAATGTAGGCGGGGAGGCTTCCGGGGACGCTGGAGTGGATCACGAAGCGGACGTTGGGCTTGTCCACCCCCATCCCGAAAGCGATGGTCGCGACGACCACGTCCAGCTCGTCGGTCATGAAACGCTCCTGAACGGAGGCCCTCTCGGCCGAGCCCATCCCGGCGTGGTAAGCCGCGGCGTCTACCCCCGAGCGGCGGAGGTCTCTGGCCAGCTCCTCGCACTCCTTGCGGGTCGTGGCGTAGACGATTCCGGGGGGAGGAGAGGTGCGGATCACGTCCAGGATGCGTGGCAGCTTGTGCTTCTTTTCCTTTGCGGGGACGACCCTGTATGTCAGGTTCGGACGGTTGAAGCTCGTCACGACCACCTCGGGCGAGCGCATCTTGAGGGAGCGCAGGATGTCCTTGCGGACGCGTAAGGTCGCCGTCGCGGTCAGAGCCAGCACGGGCGGGTTCCCGAGGTCTTTTACGGCGCGCGGCAGGAACAGGTAGTCGGGGCGGAAGTTGTGGCCCCACTCGGAGATGCAGTGGGCCTCGTCAACGACGAAGAGGCCTACACCGGCGCGCCTGAGGGCGAGGACGAACTCCAGCGACCTCAGTCGCTCGGGGGCGACGTAGAGCATCTTCACCTCGCCCGTGCGAACCCTGCGTTCCACCTCCCAGCGCTCCTCGGACGAGAGGCCGGAGTGGAGCGTGGCGGCGTCCGCGACAGAGCTTTGTAGTAGCGAATCGACCTGGTCCTTCATAAGGGAGATCAGGGGCGACACGATGACCGTCAGGCTCTCCTGCATCAGGGCCGGTATCTGGTAACAGAGGCTCTTGCCTCCCCCGGTCGGCATCACGGCGAGGGTGTCCTTGCCTTCCAGGACGGCCCGGATCGCCTCCTCCTGGCCTGGCCTGAACGAATCGAAGCCGAAGATCTCTTTCAGGACGTTGAGCGGCACGGGGTAAATATAAGGGATGGCTTCTGCTTAGACAAAGGGGAAACACCAACGTCGGGCCGGCAAGGTTCTCGAACGCACTACAGAGCGTTTTCGGCACGGGTTACGCCGCGCTTTATTGGGCGGTTCGCGAACCGCCCCTACATCAGGGGTCTTCCTTTTTGCTCCTGTTCGGGGCGAACCTGGGGATGGGTTCGAGGCCCTGTATCGGGCCCTGCGAGCGGTCGGGACGGTCCTGGGGTTCCTCCGGCTGGGCCACTTCCACGGCGTCGAGCAGGTCGTCGAGAGAGCGTCTGATCTCTCGACACCCCCTGGCGTAGGCGTACCTGAAGCCGAAGACCGGCGCCGCGAGCGCGGGAATGACGCCGAGGAAGAAGAGCGGGCTCTGCATCCCGGCGAGGACGAAGAGGACCGCCAGGGTAGCCGCAAGGATGCCGGCGAGCGAGAGGTGCTCCTCCCGCTGATTCGAGAGGTCCGCCGTCAGGCTCGCCTCGCACCTGGCCTCACCGACCTCCTCAACGCGCATCTCGACGCTCCCCGCCTTCAGCAAGGGCCTGTTCCCCGAGAAGTCGAGCGTCCGGCGCACGACCCCGAGTTCGTCGCCGGGGTCCCACATGGAGCCGAGTTCCGTCTTGCGCCGGAGCTTGAGGCCCTGATCCAGGCGCAAAAGTCCTTCGAGGTCCTCGCCGACGCCCTCCGCGGGACGCTCCATGTCCCGCACGGCCCGCAGACGGGCCGGCCCGTAGAATCTGCGGGCGAACGAGGGGGGCTCGGCCGTCTTCTCCGAGGCCATGTCCCACATCGCCCGGCGCACCTCCTGCTCCGGGATTCCCGCCGCCGCGGCCACCTGCACCAAAACCTCCGGAGAGACCGAAGGGACGTCTTCGGAGTCGCGCGTCCACCTGCGAGCATTCAATTCCGATGCGCGGCGCAGGATCATCTCGACCTCGGCTGGCCTCAGGCGTTTGTCGTTGCTGCCCTCCATACAGGGCGTGATTCTACAGCTTTTAGAGCCTCTGATCTCGCTTCGATGTGATGGAAAGTATCCTGGGTGTGTCTTTCAGATAAGACCACCCGGAGAGGATGGTAAGAACCACGGCGACGAGCATGACCCACCACCCGATCTGGCTGACGACCCCCTGCCAACCGGCTGCACCGGGCTTGCCGATCAGGAGTATAAGCACGGCGAGGCTCTGGGCGTTCATCTTGGCCTTGCCCCACCGGTTGGCGGCGATGACCTCCCCGGCCTCCAGGGCGACCATCCTGAGGCCCGTCACGGCGAACTCCCGTATGACCATGATGGCGGCCATCCACGCCGGCATGGAGCCCTCGCCCACGAGCGCGAAAAACAGCGAGGCGATGAGAGCCTTGTCGGCGATGGAGTCCATGAGCTTGCCAAAGCCCGTAACTTCGTTGTTGCGGCGGGCCGCGATACCGTCGAAGTAGTCGGTCAGGATCGCGGCCGCGTACAGCACGATGGCCAGCGGACGCGCCCATGCGAACGGCAGATAAAGCGCGCCCATCACGGGCACGACGGCGACGAGACGGATCAGCGTGAGCTGGTTAGCGAGGCTCACGCGATGTCCTGTGCTGCATGCTTTATGACGACTCGCTGTCCGGCCGCATACTGCTCCTTCGTACACGGCCAACGTAACACCTTTGCGGCCGCGTCTCAAGTGCCTACGTCAATCCTCAGGCGTGCCCCGAATCTGGGTGACGGCGGGCCGCAAGAAGAGGCCGAAGATCCAATCCGCGGCGACCCGCACCTTGCTCTGCGGGCTGTTGAGCCGCACGAGGTAGGCCATCCGCCAGAAAACGGCGGCGAGCACCCCCGTGAACCTCACACCCATCACTTCGTTGACGGCGAAGTCGCTCCCGAGCTCGACGAGCTGCCCGAGCGGCTTGTACTCGAACTCTTCGAAGTCGCTTTCGCCGTCGATGGCCTTGATGACGTTGCGGGCGACCACGTGGCCTTCCTGGATGGCGGCCTGGGCGGTGGGAGGCACGATCTTACCCTCTTCCTGGCGAACGTCCTGGACGGCGGCGCAGTCCCCGATGGCCCAGATGTCGTCGTGGCCCCCGACCCTTAGCGTCAGGTCTACCTGAATGCCCGTCCGCTCGTCGAAGGGAAGTCCGAAATCCTGGATCGTCTGGTTCGGGCGGTTGCCGGCCGTCCAGATCACGTTCTCCGTTGGAATCTCGCGCCCCCCCTTGAGCTTAACGCGGTCGCCCGTGATCTCCTCGGCCATGGCGCCGATTAGAACCTCGATGCGCTCGTTGGCGAGCCTCGAGCGGGCGGCGCGCCTGAGGGCCGGGTCGAGCTCTGGCAGGATGTTGGGAAGCGCTTCTATAAGGTAGATTCTGACGCGATACGGATCGATGTTGGGATAGTCCGGAGCAAGGTTCTCATGCACGAGGGTGTGGATCTCGGACGCGACCTCGACTCCCGTTGCCCCGCCACCTATTACCACGAAGGTGAGCTTGGAGTCGGGCACTTCTTCGCGTATGAGGGAGACCTCCTCGAAACGTTCGATAACGCGGTTGCGCACCCGCTCGGCGTCCTCGACACCCCTCATGGTCATGCTGTGCTCCTCGACCCCGCGGATGCCGAAGAAGTTGGGCATGCCACCGAGAGAGATGATTAACTGATCGTAGGGGAACTCGATCCCCCCGTCGGCCTTGACGACTTTCCGCTCGGGGTCTACTCCGGTGACAGCGGCCCGCCTGAAGCTTGCGCCGGCGAGGATCAAAGCCCGCCTCAAGGGCTGGGCCACGTTGCGCGCGTCTATGTCGCTGCTGACGATCCCGGGAACCATCGGCCAGAAGGTGAAGAAGTTGTTGCGCGCTATGACGAGAACCCCGACGTCGTCGCGATCTTTGAGCGCATCACAGATGTCCGTCGCCGCCGTGTACCCCCCAAAACCCCCGCCGAGGACCAGGACCTTCTTCTCGAAATCGTTGTATGGGGGCTTCTCCCAGGAAGCGTACCTGGGCGTGGGGTTGAGCGCCCTCCTCAGGGCCCCGATCCCGAAGACCAGCCCTCCGAGCGCCACCCCGCCCTTGACCCATCGGTTCATACAAGCCTCCCGCAAAGACTAGTTTCGGCCGGCCACGACATCCGAACCCGCGACCCCAGCACCCACAAACCTATCTTACCGGAAGTTGGTCCCCAACTAAACACGGCAGCCCGGAGGCCGCTACGAGACAGCAACCGTGACGGTCCTGCTGCGCGACCCGTCGAACTCCGCGAGGAACACCCCTTGCCAGCGCCCGAGGTCGAGCTCCCCGCCCCTCACGAGTAGCGCCTGCGACTGTCCGAAGAGGCTGGTCAAAAGGTGGGAGTCGCTGTTGCCCTCGGCGTGCTCGAAACGTACGTCGAGGACATTGAGGAAGGCCTGGCACGCCGCGGCCAGGTCCCTGGGCACGTTCCTGTCGTAGTCTTCGTTGACCGTTACCGCAGCGGTGGTGTGCGTCGAGGAGATGATGCAGACGCCCTCGTCAACGCCGGCATCCCTCACGGCACTCTTGACCTCGTCCGTGATCGAGACTAGCTGGTAGCGCTCGTCCGTCTCGACCGGAATGTCCCGTATCTTCATCCTTCTCCTCCCTCGAACTCCACGACCCCGGGCAGTTCGGCGATGCTATCGATCACGAGGTCCGCCTCCTCGGCATCGGCCTGCCACTTTCCGGTTCTGACCTGTATACCCGCGAGCCCCGCCCTCTTGGCGCCTACGACATCCGCCTCGGCATCATCACCGACCATGGCCACCCCGTGCGCCTCAAGCCCGAGGTCCTCCAGGGCGAGCCTGAAAAAGTCCCGCTCGGGCTTGCCGACAACGGACGCGCTTCTCCCGCTCGCGTACTCCAGGGCCGCCACGAAAGGGCCCGCGTCCAGGGAGAGCCCAGCGTCGGTCTGCCAGTAGCGATTCTTCTGCAGCGCCAGCAACTCCGCGCCTTCCATAAGGTGGCGAAACGCGGGGTTCAAACGTTCGTAGGTGAAACCCTCCCCGAGGTCTCCGACCAGGACGTGATCGGGGTGGTCATCGGTCAGGTTCAGTTCGGCGAGGTCCGCCAGTAGCGAATCGTCAACGACAGCGAAGCAGCTTCCCGCACCTATACTGCCCGCCGCTGCGCGGGCGGGCGTGAAGATCTCCGCCTCCTCCACCTCGAAACCCATGGAGTGTAGGCGCTCGCACACCCACCCGCGCGGCTTCCTGGTGGTGTTGGTAACGTACCGAACAGCCAAGCCGGAGGCCTTGAGAGAACCGATGGCCTCCCTCGCCCCGGCTACCGCCTCCCCCCCGACGTACAACGTCCCATCGAGATCCAACAACAAGCCCCTGACACGCATGCGCGCATGATAGAGCAGCTTGCCAAGAGGTTCCTCCTCTTTGCAAGCTCTCAGCACTTCAGCATTTCAGTAAGAAGGCTGAGTAGCCGACATTTTGACCGGCCGAAATGCTCGGGAGACGAATTTCTCCCCTACTTCAGTCATGACTTCCGACGCCACCGGAAAATCGTCGGGCAAGTCTTGACAACCGGTAGCACACCGCTCTATATTTACACTGTAAGTTTACAATGCAAGGAAGCAGCTGGTGGGTGATACGATGTGGCGGGTTTCGGGAGGTTGGGGACGCTGGGAACTGTGGTCGATGGGCTCTCTGCGTTTGGTGGGAGGTCGGCGCTGGTGGTGGGAATGGTCACGCCGCTCGCCGCCGGATTGCCCATCATTTTGCTCCAATCCCTGACGGGGCCACAGCTCGTGCGCGCCTTGAGAGAAGGAGAAACCACCCTCAACGTCGGCGTCCGGCGGCTCTACGGCGCGCTCTATTCGGGGATCGAAGAGAGGGTGGGATCCGGCGGCCGTGTTGCGTCCACGCTGTTCGAGAACGGCGTCGGTTTGTTCGCCGGGCTGCGTCGCTTGACAGGGTTGGACGCAGGCAGGATAGCTCGGCGGCCGCTGCGCCGGTGGTTCGGACCAAAGTTACGGGTGCTCGTCTCCGGCGGCGCTGCCCTGGCCCCGGATCTCGCCTGGAGGCTGGAGGGTCTGGAACGGCGGGTGGCCATCGGGTACGGTCTCACCGAGACCGCCCCTCTCCTCGCGCTCAACCCTCCCTGCGGAACAAAGCTCGGCAGCGTCGGACGCCCGGTTCCCGGCGTCGAGATATGCATCGACACATCTGCCGTACCCGAGGAGGGTGATCGCTCCGACTCGTCCCGCAGAAGGTGAGATCCTCGCCCGCGGGCCGAACGTCTTCTCCGGCAACCGCCCCGAGGAGACCGGCAAGGTCTTCGATGAGAAGGGGTGGTTCCGCACGGGGACCTCGGCTACTTCGACGACGGTTATCTTTACGTCACGGGCCGGGTTTCCACCCTGACAATGACCCCCGGAGGCAAGAACGTGCAGCCCGAGGCCGTCGAGCAAGCGTACTGGAGACCCCTTGATCCGGAAGATCGGCCTGCTGCAAAAAGACGGCCGGCTCGTCGCGGTGATCGTACCCGAGACGGAAGAGATCAGTCAAGGCGAAGATATGAACAGTTCGATGCGCGAGGCGATCGAGGAGGAGCCGAAACGGCTGCCCTCCTACCAGCGCATCTCCGGCTACGCCATAAGACGCGAACCACTGGAGTACACCCGGCTCGGCAAGCTCAGGCGACACGTCCTGGAAGAACGCTATGACCGGGCCAAAAGAGGTAGGGAAAACGGGATGGCCGAGGGGCCCGTCGCGCCAAGGGAGATGTCAGAGAAGGACCGCGCGTTGCTCGAGGTCCCCGCGGCGATGGGCGTCTGGGAATTGCTCGCCGAGCGCTTTCCCGACAGGAGGCTTGCCCCCGAGACGAGCCCGCAGCTCGATCTGGACATCGACTCGCTCGGATGGGTTAACCTGACGCTGGAGATCGGGGAGAAGACCGGCGTGGAGCTTAAAGAAGGGGCGATAGGGCGAATCGGCACCGTCCGCGACCTGCCGCGCGAGGTCGCCTCGGGGGCGGGCGGACCCACACACCACGCCTCGCCCCTCGAACGGCCCGAAGAGGTTCTCGACGACCGGCAGTTGTGGTGGCTGAAGCCGCTGGGGCCCGCCGCCTCCGTGGTGGCCAGGAGCATGTTCGCCCTCAAGGGAACTATTATGAGAGTGCTGTTCCGCTTGCGGGTGGAGGGCGTGGAGAACGTGCCCGAAGGAGGCCCGTTCATCATCGCACCGAACCACGTCAGCTACCTGGACTCGTTCGTGGTAGCCGCGGCGCTTCCACGCGGCGTGCTGCAGCGTACCTACTGGGCCGGCTGGACGGGGGCGGACTTCGGGAACCCGCTTACCCGCCTCGTCAGCCGCCTCGCGCTGGTGGTCCCCGTCGACCCCTGCCGCGCCGGCCCCTCCGGCCGGCCTGGCCTTCGGGGCCACGGTGCTAGGGCGCGGCCAGAATCTGGTCTGGTTCGCCGAAGGCGAACGTTCACGGACGGGAAGTCTGCAGCCGTTCAAGCCCGGCGTGGGTATACTGTTGGGCTACTACCCGGTGCCGGTCGTGCCCGTGTTCATTCGTGGCACGTAAGAGGCCATGCCGAGGGGAAGGTTCTTGCGGAGGTTGGAGAAGGTCACCGTTAGCTTCGGCGAACCGTTCGATCCCCGCGGCTCCGATGGGGCTACCGGGTCCCGAGAGCAAGTCGTCGAGGCCGTGCGCGAGCGCGTGGTGGAACTGGGTGAACGCCGATGAACGTCGGTGGGCCAAACAAAGATCAAGCGTCCCGTCGCCGCGAACAGCGGGGATGGTACTTCTACGACTGGGCAAACTCCGCGTTCTCCACGACGGTGGTCACGGTCTTTCTCCGTCCCTACCTGACTGCCGTCACGGACAGCGCGGCCGACGCGAACGGCCTCGTCTACCCACTCGGAATTCCCGTCCTGGCCGGATCGTACTTTCCCTACGTGCTCTCGCTGTCGGTCGTCTTGCAAGTCTTCTTGTTGCCGTTCACGGGCGCCATCGCCGACCGGACCGGGCGCAAGAAGCGTCTCCTCATGCTGTTCGCGTACGTGGGCGCGATCTCGACGATGGGACTTTACCTGCTCCAGGGCTCGGCGTATCTACTCGGCGGGCTGCTCTTCGTGATCGCGAACCTCTCGTTTGGCGCCTCGATCGTAGTCTACAACGCGTTTTTGCCCGAGATCTCCGATCCGGACGAGCGTGACCGCGTCTCCTCCCGCGCCTGGGTGCTCGGCTTCCTCCCGCGCCTGGGCGCTCGGCTACCTAGGCGGCGGGCTTCTTCTCGCGGCGAACCTCGCACTGTTCTTCGCGCACGGGTCGCTTGGCCTCTCCGAAGGTCAGGCTGTGCGCATCAGCTTGCTCTCGGCGGGGGCATGGTGGACGCTATTTGCCCCGATCCCGCTTGCTACCCTCCGGGATCGGAGGTCAAGGCACTCAGACGAACAGGGCGCGGCGGTCGCCCTCGCGGGTTTTCGCCAGTTGCTGGGAACCCTGCGTGCCTCCCTGGCCTGCCCGTAGACCCTGCTCTTCTTCGCGGCGTACCTACTCTACAACGACGGCATCCAGACCGTCATCACCGTCACCACCGTCTACGCCAAAGAGCAGTTGGAGCTGGGTACCGGCATGATCATCTCCGCCGTCCTCATGGTGCAGTTCCTGGCGTTCGTGGGTGCGCTCCTTCTGGGCGGGCTCGCGCGTTTCTGCGGCGCCAAGCGGGTTGTGCTGGCGAGCCTCGTCATGTGGACGGGGGCGGTCGCGGCCGCCTACTTCCTCGGGACCGAGGCGGTCTGGCAGTTCTACCTGCTCACGGCTTTTATAGGGGTCGTGCTCGGGGGTAGCCAGGCCCTCTCCCGGTCGCTGTTCTCGCACATGATCCCGGAGAGACAGGAGGCGGAGTACTTCAGCCTCTACGAGATCAGCGAGTGTGGCACTAGCTGGCTCGGCCCCCTGCTCTTCAGCCTCACGCTCCAACTGCCGACCAGCTACCACAGCGCCCTCGCCTCGCTGGTCGTCTTCTTCGCCCTCGACTTTGTCCTGCTCGTACTCGTCGACGTATGTCGCGCAATCGTCGTAGCGGGCAACCGCCCACCAGAGCAGGTGTGAAAGCGGGTCTCGGGGTGTCTACCGGCCGAAGAAGAGTTTGGCGGCAGGGCTCATCATCTCGGGATTCCACATCGGGTCGAAGGTGAGTTGGGCGTTCACGGTCTCGACGCCCTCGATGGAGAGGGTCTCCGTCTCTACCTGTTCCTGGATAAGGTCCCCCACCGGGCACATAGGGCTGGTGAGGCTGAAGGTCACGTCGACGTGGCGGCCCTCGTCGTGGACGCCTATGTCGTAGATCAGACCTAGCTCCACCAAATCCATCCCGATCTCGGGGTCTATAACGTTCCTCAACTGATCCTCTACGCGCTCCTCGGTTATCACCGTCTCACCTCTTGTCGATGTTAGTGCCTGCACGCTGATTGTAATGCCAGAAATGCAGCATGTCAGCCGGCCAGCACTTCAGCATTTCAGCCAGTCAGTTTCTCGCTTTGGCTAAGTGCTCCTCGCTCGTAGGTGGATGCCCGGACGGCGGTGGGGCGCAACTTCTGCGCATCGCTATCTTGGAGGCACAAGGCTTCTGCCGCAGTGGATTCCCGCTTTCGCAGGAATGACAAGTAATGGGGCTGCGAAAATCGCGCCAATCCCCTGTGACAACCTGAAATGCTGAAGTGCTGGCTTCGCCGACTTGTCACAGATGCTTCAGTTATCCCCCGTTTTGGGCCGTTTATCCACAACATATTGTGGATAACTCGGTCGAAACGGTGCATGAGTGCCTTATGTTGTTACCTCGGGTCGTTGTAAACCGTGTCGGGTTCTTGTACGTTCTGACCTTCGGTGTAGATCTTAACCGAGTGGTAAGCTCTGGAGCGGCTGAGGTTCCAGGTACGCCAGTCTTTCGGTTTCGTGCTCCAGTTGTAGGGTATCTCCTATTCGAGGGAGTATTCTAGCCACACGGGTTTTTGTTCTATTTCGGGGAGGGTTGCGTTGACCACCGCCCTGCACCGGACGGCGGGCGTGCCCTCAAGCCCCCGCAAAGACACGCGCGAGATCTCTCCCGGTTCCAGGTCCACGGCCCGCAGGTGGTTCGCTACCACAGCACCGGAGCACGCTGCGGCGGTCACGGTGGCGAGCGTGAGGCGGCTGTCGTTGGTGACGGCCTTGGAAAAGATGGCGTGCGAGGCGAGGTCGCCCCACCGAAGTCCCCGGCGTCCACGAGCCCCACCCGAATGCCGAACCGCGCCGCGTCGAAGGCCACCCGGCTACCGAGTACTCCGCCCCCGATCACGAGCACGTCGAACACGCCGAGTCCAAGCTCCTCGAATGCGCGTTCCCTCGGCCCGCTCACGAAGACGTCACCTCGTCGACGACCTCGCCGACGGTGCTATCGTTTACGAGATCCACCTTCGCGTCTAGAGCGTGTTATGGACTCGATTAGAAACGGCATAGGAATGCGGGAAACGGAGTTCGCGAAGGAGGATCCAAGCCGACCGTGGAATCCGCATTCCTATGCGGTTTTCGCCCAAGTTCATAACACGCTCTAGAGTATGCGAGGGAAGGTCCGGATACAAGGGTAGGAACACGCCGCCCGACATCATCCGGCGCACCTGCGTGGGCGGTGAATGCTCGGCGGGCGCCTCGACGACGGCGATGCTGCTGGTTGCCTGGCTCGCGTCCAGGCCACGCTTTTTGAGCTCGAAGATAAGGACCTCCGGGTCTGCGACGACCACGGGAAGCCAGTGCGTCCTGCGCAAGGAACGCTCGCCAGGATGCGCAGCGACTACCCGCAGCCTGCGCGCGAACCGCTCACCTGCCGCGGCCCGCCCGACCAGCCGTCTCCCATAAGGTCCTCAACCGCCGGGCGAGCATCGCGAGCAGCGGCGCACAGGGCCACTGCCTGAGACGCCGGGAGAACGCCTGCTCCCGGGGCGAAAACGCGCGGACCGCGCCGTTGACCAGGGTATCGAGCTCGGCACCGAGCCACGCGCAGGACCGCGCGAGCAGCCCGCAGGACGGCGCCGCCGAGGGCGGTCGAGGTCTTTAGGATGCCGAAGCTGTACATCGACACGTCTGTCGCAGGGTCGCCCACAGCCTCTGGCCCCTGAAAGGCCTGAGCGCAGTCCTCGACGAGGATGAGACCATGCTCCCTTGCAAACCCGGCGACGGGACCGACGTCCATGGGCCCGCCGAAGAGGTATGCTACCAACAGAACTCGCGTGCGCGACGTGTGGGCCGATTCGAGCATCCTGAGGTGCGGTGCGAGCGTCTGCGGGTCGATGTCCACGGGGCCGGCGCGCAGACCGTGGGCGCGAATGATCCTGACCATATCAGGGTGCGTGACGGCCGAGACGAGAACCTCATCCCCGCAGACTCTGAACCCCTAGCCGGTGGTCCCACCCACTACGCACGTAGTAGCAGACCAGACTTTCGTCCTCCAAGGAGCACAGCCTGAGTACCTCTGCCTCCAGCCGTTCCCTTCGCCACATCCGGCCGCACGAGAGCACACCAAAGAAGATGTCCATTGGCGAGAGATCCAACCTGTGCCTCGCGTAGAAACCCAGCCCCCTCCCCACCCCAAACCCCATCACGCCTGCAACTCCTCCTTCAACCCGTCCGTTCTTGACTTACACTGTAAGTACAGACGAAAGGATCGCACGTTGGTGGGTGGATTACCAGATGGATTACTAGGATGGACGGGATTTTTGCGGCCCGCAGACATTCAGGAGTTTCGCCTGTTGCTGCGTCTTGTGGCATATTTCGTCTGCTGCAGAAAGCGTATCGTGGATGGCGTTTGAGAATGAGGAGGGGATCTGAGGAGGATTGGCGGCATCGGCATTTTGATCGTCGTGCTCGTGCTGGGCTACGGGCTGTACACCGGCACGAGCGGTGCGGAGCAACTTTTCAGAGAGTTGCTCGGGCAGGACGCGGGCTCCGGTAGCTCTAGCAAAGCGCCGTCCGGGTTGGATCCTTCGACGGCACCCGGCTCGCCAGTGCCGCCTTCTCCCTCCGAGGCGCGTGCGTTGCTGCGGGAGGTCGACGCTGCGCCTGCGGGAAGTATGGTCGGTTACTCGCGCGAGGATTTCCCGCACTGGGCAACCGATGGCACGCAGTTTGGGTGGGATGAGCTCGACGGCAGTTGCGACGAGCGCGACGACGCCCTCGTCAGCGACGGGCATGGTGTCAAGGTCGACGAGGAATGTTCGATCACCGCCGGTGAGTGGCTGGATCCCTACACGGGCACCTCGCTAACGGACTCCGAGAAGACGTGGTCTATGTCCACGTCGTTCCCCTCGCCAACGCCTGGCGCTCCGGCGGGAACGATTGGGACGAAAGTCGGAGGGAGACCTACGCCAACGATCCAGTGGTACTCCTCTCCGTAGGCGACGCCGCGAACCAGACTAAAGGCGACAAGGGTCCCGAGGCGTGGCTACCGCCCAACGTCCACTACCGCTGTGAGTACGCGCGGCGTTGGATCTCGATAAAACACCGCTGGAACCTCACCAAACGCGCAAGAAAAAGCTACGCTTCAAGAGATGCTACAGGGATGTGGGACGTGGTGAGCGGCGCGGGACAAAACCCTTCGGCAGAACTGATCTCTCCCTTCACCAGCACGACCGGCGGGGTGATGACCGTCGAGGCAGGAGCGATCACGGGCGAACTGGAGCTGCTTACCCATCCCATCGACAGCGGCATAGAAGCACAGGTGCAGTACGTCGGCGCGCGCGACCTCTACACCGTAACCGTCTCGCCAGTGTCTGCCACCGAAACCCACCAGAAGGTTCACGAGGCCATCCTCAAGCGGCTCACCACTCCTGGCAGAGTCGAACAAGGAAACGAGCTCCCCGTAGATCTAACCACCCATAATGTAGGGGCGGTTCGCGAACCGCCCTGCTTCTAACGTACGAACGTGAAGACAAGCAAGAACGCAACAAGGGCGAGGCCTGCGGCGGTCAGGTATGCTCCCGTCAGGCCGAGTGCTCCTGCGGCGGAGGCCATCAAGATCGGGCCCATCGTCTGGCCGGCGCGCAGGTACATGCCGTTCGTGGCCATAAACGCCCCGCGATTTTCCGTGGGGGCATGGAAGTTCAGGAGCGAGAAGACGTTAGGGAGGTTGATCCCCTGCGCCACACCGAACATGATGCCCGGAACAATGACCAGCGGCAGGCCTGGCACAAAAAGCAACCATGGTGAGGGCGATCGCGTAGAGCACGAAAGCCGCTCTCAGCAGGCTCTTCTCCAAGAAGCGTTCGGTCAGGCGGCTGAGTTGGGTCGAGGTCAGCGCGGTGGTCAGGGAGGTGCCGGAGAGGATCGCCCCGATAACGTAGGAAGCCGCGTCGAAGCGCGTGTTCATCAGGATCGGCAGGTAAGAAATCTGCGGGCCGAGCAGCACGATAAAAGTCAGCAAAGAACAACCGACCAAGCCAAGAACCTCCCGGTCGCGCAGGTTCTCCCAAACGCTCCCGAAGTAGTCCTTCAGCCGGTCGTCGTTGCGCGGCTCGGGGTTGTTCAACGAGAACAGAACCACGATATCAATCGGTATCGCCAGAAAAGTAAGGGCGAACGGGTAGAACCACCCGAAGGTCGCGAGCAGGCCGCCGATCGCAGGGTAGCTCGCCGTCCCGACGGAGAGGACGCTGGAGTTGTATCCCAGCGTCCTCGAGCGCTCACGCCCCTCGTATATGTCACCTATAACCCTTTACGTTCAGGGTCCCGAGGGCGGCGGCCCCCATACCCTGAAAAAAGCGGAGCGCGAGGAGGATATCGAAGCTGCGGGCGAAAGCGCAGGCCTCTCCGGCAAGGCCAAAAAGCAGGAGCGTGGGAACCAGGATCTTCTTCCTTCCGTACCTGTCGGAGAAGACACCGAGAACTGGCGTCATCACGATACGAGGCAGGGTGAAGAACGTGATCAAAGGCCCTACCTGACCACTCGAAACGCCAAGCTCCTTCACGATTGTGGGAAACGCCGGCGTTATACTTGACGTCCCTAGAACCGCCATCAACGTAACGCCCCGCAGCACGTGAAGAAGGTTGTGGTCCTCGTAGACCGGCCGAACGCCCTCGTCTTTTCCGGTCTCCGTGGCCACAGTCAGAAAATCTATCAGCATTTCAGCATTTCAGCACTTCAGCAAGAGCATGGGGTAGCGACCACCGTTCGCACGAAGAGGCTCACCTGGCGAAGTTCCGCTTCACGAACGGGTGTCAGAGGAAAAGTCGACCGTCTGAACTGCTGACCGGCTGAAATGCTGGCCAGCTAAAATGCCGAGCGGTGCATCGCGTATGCGATGCCGCCTAGCACGACATAGATCATGCCCGCGACGACGACTATCCCGGAACCGACTTGCAGGGCGCCGTCAGCCACCTGGAACAGCCCGTACGCGAGATACCCGAGGGCGCACGCCAGGGTGCTCCGGTGGAAGAGCGCGGGCCTGCAGGCGAGCAACCCGACCAGGGCGAAGAGCGCGCCAATGGACACGATGAGGGCGAAGATTAGGAGCACGCTGCTACGCAGCACCTCGGCCCCTGCGTCGATGCCGAACCTGTCGGCCGCCGGCGCAGGGTCGGCGAGGGTGAGTAGAAGCCCGTAGATATCCCCCGCCTCAGCCAGAAACATCAGGCCAAAGATGGCTATTGCGACGAGCCGCAGCACACCGCCCCTAGCGCCTGTACTCGTGCCAGCCCAGGCGCGCAAGAAGGGCCGCGGTCATCGCCGCCGTCGCGCCCCAGATGTTGCGCGAGACGGGAACCTCGATGGCGAAAACGGGCACGTCGTAGTCGTGGCCTTCGTAGTGCCAGAGCACCTTGCGCAGCGTCTCGGGGGCGGAGAGCGTTTCGAGGGAGACCGTGAAGATCTCCTCCACCTCGTCAGGGGCGAGCACCAGCTCGGCCTCGGCCGGCAGCAGCCCGACAAACGGGCTGACGCGGAAGTTGGAAGGCGGTATGTACATCTCCTCCAGCTCCCCGATAACCTCGACCAGGCCGGGACTCAGGTCGATCTCCTCCTCCGTCTCGCGAAGCGCCGTCTCCATCAGAGAGCCGTCGCCCGACTCGGCGCTGCCGCCGGGAAAGGAGATCTGCCCCGCGTGATCGGCGAGATCCTCTTTCCTCACCGTATAGACTACCCGCCCCTCCCCACCCTCTATAAGTATCGGAACGAGCACAGCCGCCCGCCGCGAATCCGCCCCAGGCGGCGGCACCCGCGGGCGCCTCTCCCCCGTCTTCAAGTCCACCGGCGAGAAGCTCTCATAGACCTCGCGCCACTCATCCAACGGTCTAGAGACCGAGTCTCGCAACCGATCCGCAATACCATCGCGCCCGCGGTCCCCTTCCCTGTACTCCCTAGCTCTATCCATCACCGAGATCATAGCGTATCAGCACGCTCCGGCGTGCTGGCGGCGTGCTGACCGGCGCAAAGCACCGTTCAATCCGAGATGTCTTTGTAGGCGAGTATTTTGTCCGGAGTTACGCGCACCAGCAGTTCGCCTGCGACGGGGCATTGCGCTGGCCGTATTCGTCGGCCCGCTGTGCGCCCATATAGCGGCCGATCCGGGTCGCCCAGCGTAGGAGGCCGGGATCTTCTACCGTTAACTGCACCGTGCCTTCGATGACGACGAAGTGGAAGGGCGGTTCTTCATCGGCGATGCAGAGGCTGACGCGGGGGTCGCGACGCATGTTGCGGCCCTTCACTGTTCCCTCGCACGTGGTAAAGACGAGCTTGTCGCCGTCCAGGTCGAACCAGATCGGAGCGGCGTGCGCCCTGCCGTCGGCGCGTACCGTCGCAAGAGTGGCCGCTCGTGCGCGATGCAGCAAGAAGCTTTCGTACTCTCGTTCCGTCATCTCTTGCGTCAAAGTCACACCTCCAGTATCGAAGCTTGGGGTCAGGTTACCCCCCACGGCCCTGCGCAACGGTATTCCACGAGCATCAAGAGTCCGATCCCGACCTGAACAAGGTCGAGCAAAGCCTGGAACAAGGTGTACCACGGAGGTCCGACCGGAGCGAGGACCCCGACCAAGTCGAGAACGGAGACGGGGTCCGTAGCCCGCCGCTGATCAGAAACGCGACCAGGATCAGCCAGCACGCCCAGCGCCAGCTCCTCAGCACCCCGACGGAGAGGAAAACGATGAAGGCCGAGATCCCGCCCAGAAAAGCGAGATCGGCGAGGGGGTGTTTGCCCGCCGGCAGCTTCATGGCACTGTCGTAGATCTCCGGCTCGACCAGCAGGATGACAATGAGGCTGCCCCAGGCGAAAGCGAAGAACCCGAGCACGAGAGATTGCGTTCGGTTAACTACGGTGACCCTCCTGAGCTGCTACCGGGGAGCCATCATCCCCACTTCATCATAAGTTCAGCACTTCAGCAAGTCGGCCAAGAGAAAACGGACCTCACCTATCGATCGCCTTACCCTCGCCACGTTTTCGAGGGGGTTCGTCTTCTTACAGAAGCGTGGCGTGAGCCAAAGTCAAGCTGAAATGCTGAACTTATGAAGTGCTTGCAAAAAGGTTCATCCTCTTTGCAAGCTGCTGTAAGAGGGTGTCTGAGAAGGGTCGATGCCGGTAAGATGCACCTCCTTGCTGTCGGAGAAGGAGCCCTCCGTGAAGAGTCGCCGATCCTACCCCACCGACCTTTCCGACGAGGAGTGGGCCATCCTCCAACCCCTCGTGCCCGAAGCTAAGCTTGGCGGGCGTCCACGCGCCCACCATACGCGCGAGTTGCTCGACGCCATCTTCTATGTCCTCCGGGGAGGATGCGCCTGGAGGCTTCTTCCCCACGACTTTCCACCTTGGCAAACCGCTTACCACTACTTCAGGGCTTGGCGCCTCGACGGTAGCTGGGAGGAGATCCACGCTACTCTCTGCGAGAGCGAACGCCTCTTAGGGAAGGTCGCCGAGAAGCCCCCAGCGCGGCCATCTTGGATAGTCAGTCAGTGAGGACCACAGAAAAAGGGGGATCCGCGGCTACGACGGAGCTAAGAAGATAAACGGCCGCAAACGCCACCTTTTGGTGGATACAAACGGGTGGGTAATGAAGGCCAGAGTACACCCAGCCGACCTCGCCGATCGAGAGGGCGCAAGGATGATGCTGGATCGAATTGGTGAATCTTTCCCGGAACTTCGCCACCTGTGAGCAGACGCCGGATACCGAGGAGCGGACCTGAGGAGGTGGATCACCGAGTGCTTAGGGCTCTCTTTGGAGATCGTCCAGCGCAGGTCTCGGTGGGTGTGGGTCCGCAACGATGTAGAGCCCCCTCCCATACCGGCAGGCTTTGAGGTGATCCGCAGGCGCTGGGTGGTGGAGCGCACCTTCGCCTGGATCTCTCGCAACCGCCGGATGAGGCGCGACTACGAGTTCTTGGCCCACACCACAGAAGCTCTCATCTACGTAACGATGATCCGACTGATGCTCAGAAGACTGGCGCAAGGAGCCACATGAGGGCTTCTCAGACACCCTCTAAGTGCGTCGATTTATGATACAATAAGCATTAATAAGAGAGTCGGATATCTCGTATTGGAGCCGATACCGCCTTCCTTAGCCCTAAAAACACAAACGCCCGGGCGTGCTCCTCTTCGGGCCCGAGCACCAACAAGAGAGCAGGGTGTTGCTGGTGTTACACGAAGGTCCCGACCAGGGCGCTCACAAAGAGCGGGGGGATTTCGCGCCTGAGCGTGAGCAAGCCAGGGAGCGAAGCCGCGCGAGGTTCGCTGCCGCCTGGGTCGCGGCGGCCAGACAAAAGGAGCTTGCGCGCAAGCGGGAGCAGACCAGGAAGAAAAAGCAGGCCGAAGAAGCAGCCGCCTGGAGGTGCTTCGTGCAGACCGAGCAGCGCCAGCTCCAGTTGCGCAAGGAAGGCCAGCTCGCCAGGTTGCTTGGCCAACCGCTGCCGGGTGAGATCCCCGAGTTGCTACAAAGGCTAGCCGCCGAGGACCAAAGACAGGCCGAACACGGGCTGGTGGCGCTTATGAGCGGCGGAAAGACCTCGTACAAACGTTTAGACGACCTCGAGCCCGAAGACATGCCGGCCAGGATCGCGGCGAACAGGTTGCGAACGACCTGGCTCAAGGAACGACGGGATGGGTGGCTTGGCGGACGGGCAGCCCAATCTTGAAGCCGCTTGTAAAGTCGCAAGTATCCCAGCTAGTCAGCATTGCAGCACTTCAGCATGTAAGAAGCTTCTTGTCCTTGCTGATTAGCTGAAGGCGCGACTTGCAGAGGTATTGCCCCTCTGAAAACCGCTCTAACACCTACCTCGGTCTGCAGGAGTATGGATCCCCTCAAGATCGAGGTCGCCGGTGGAGATCCGGGTAGTCAGCCGGCTGG
The DNA here is from genome assembly GCA_046733115.1 of Actinomycetota bacterium. Classification (GTDB taxonomy): domain Bacteria; phylum Actinomycetota; class Rubrobacteria; order Rubrobacterales; family Rubrobacteraceae; genus Rubrobacter_D. The sequence goes on from JBKPOM010000113.1 coordinate 63,943, forward strand.
CTACTCCTCCACCCGGCGCTGGCCGAGCTCCCTGTCGAGCAAGAAGAGCGCCTCGCTTTTGTCTCCGACCATCCTCCTGAGCGTCTCTACGACGTCCCCGGCGTTCTTCTCCTCCTCGACCTGCTCCGTCAGGAACCACTGCAGGAAGGTCTGGCTCGCGTAGTCGTTCTCCCTCGCAGCAAGCCCGTAAGGGTCGTTGATCAGCGCCGTGACCCGCCTCTCGTGCTCCAAGCGCCTTCTCGAAAACCTCCAATGGAGACCCGAACTCGACCAGGGGCCCGTGTATCCCCTGCAAGACGACGCGGCCGTTGCGGTCCAGGATGAAGTCGTAGAACTTCATCGCATGCTCCGTCTCCTCCTGCGCCTGGGCGCGCATCCAATGCGCGAAGCCAGGAAGGTTCTCCGCCTCGCAGAAGGCGGCCATCGACAGATACTGGTAGGCCGAAAACAGCTCGTTCTTGATCTGCTCGTTCATCGCGTCCTCGACCGCTTTGCCAAGCACGATGGTATCCTCCTTATCGTTCATCGCTACGTCCCTACCTCTACTATACCGATCTCCACGTCATTGAGTCTGTAGACATCGCAGACAAGAGGCTTCTTAGAAGTTGGGCGATGCATCTCTGTATGCAGCTTGCCCCTTCGCTTGGTCATGTGTGGAGGTCTCGCTGGCGCACGGGCCTACGCCTCGGGACGAAACGGGGTACGAGTTCGCAGTAGCGGAGGTATGGAACACCGAAGGGCTCCCCGAATTCGCGTTCTTCCAGGGCGAGTTGGAAGGCGAGTAGGGCCAGGTTGAGGGCGGTGACCAACACTAGAAACTGTTTTGCAATAAGCCTCAAAGCTGCCTTGAGAAGCCCCTCTTGAGGCATTTCAGCCGATCGCGCTGACGAGCCTGCGCAGCATGATGCGGCTCATGGCCCAGTAGATCCTCGCCACCGCGGTCTCCGGCAATCGCTCGTAGTCCTTGGCCAGCCTTCGCGCTTGTCCCAACCACGCGAAAGTCCTCTCTACCACCCACCTCCTCGGCAGCACCTGGAAGCCGCTCGGCTTCTCCTCCAGGCCGTAGCGCCACAGAGCTGCCGATCCGGATGGCTAGGTATCTCCACCCGCCAGCCGCGCTCGTCGTGCGCCCAACTCCGGAACCGACCCGTGTAGGCCGCATCCGCCCAGACGACCGCTAAGCGGGGCAGCTTCTCGGCTAACGCCTCGTCCAGAAGCCTCCGCCCACCGTCTCGGTCGTGCACGCTTGCGGCATGGACTCGTGCACCGAGCAGCACCAACCCGCCCGTGTCCACCAGCAGTTGGCGTTTCCTACCGGATAGACGCTTCGCCCCATCGTAGCCGCGTTCGGGTCCCCCAACCCCGCTACCCTTGACCGCTTGGCTATCGATCACCGCCCCGCTCGGATCGGGGTTGCGACCTTCCGACTCGCGCACCGCTGCTCGCAGCCGCTCGTGGGCTTGGCGCAACCGTCCGTCGAGGCGCCATTTGCGAAAGTGGTAGTAGACGGTCTCTGCCAAGGCGGATGCTCTCGGGGCAGCATCCGCCAGGCGCAGCCGGAGCGCAGCAGATAGAACACGGCGTCGGCGACGCGGCGTGGAGGCCATTTCGGTGGGCGCCCTCGCCTCTCGGGGGACGCTAGCAGCGGTTCGAGTAGCTTCCACTCTTGGTCGGTAAGGTCGGAGGGGTAAGGACGGCGAGCGCGCGGCATGGTGGCCTCCGGGATCTCGGGTGAGTAGCGCCCCAGATCGTAGGCTGCCGACCCCTTACAAGCCCGTCGACACGTGTTTGCAAAACAGTTTCT
>JBKPOM010000114.1:0-5028 GCA_046733115.1 Actinomycetota bacterium
GCGGAAGGGTCGGACTTCGGGATGGGTCGTGGTGGTCTGGGCCATGGTGCGTTCCTTCCTGTGGACCGCGCTCCTTTACGATAACGATCGCAACATACTCCTAGGCCACGAGGATGTATGTTCCACACAGCACAAAGTAACGAGGGGCACGGGGTCTATCCTTGCGGAGGCGTATGGTGGTCCCTTGACTGGGTCGTGACGATCTCCTTCATCCCCCTCCCGGGAATCGGCTGTGGTACGCCGTTCACCACCTCGGGGGTTAGCCCACACCTCTCACTTCGGTTCGGCCCCTGCCCTGCAGAATGTGCCCCGAGAGCCGCGACGGTGGGCGGTCTTCTCCATGCTCTGCGCACGACAACGAACTTCGCGGAGAACACCACCTTCCACTAAGCTTGGGTGAATAGCACTCCAGCGGATGTGCTTGCACCACCCTGGGGCTTCTGGGGTTCGCTCACCGAGGCGTTAAGAGCGCGTTTCAAAACCTATCGACCGCCCCTCTGGTTACGGGTACCGTCTAGGCAATCTCGCGTTCCAACAGCTCAACCGGGGTTCGCCGTTGCGATGGCAGCTCCGAGCGAAGCAGTTTTGAAACATGCTCTAAGCCCGTCCGGTTGCTGCAGAACGAAGCAATAGTAGGAGAGGACTTTTTGGCCGCCATCTACGCCGATCCGGGACGGACAATCTACTGCTGACGTACTGCTGATAAAGCCCCCGATGTTGGTATCGGGGGCTTGCCGTTTCTACGACTTTTGCAGGATAATTAGAGACCGACGAGCGAACTCGAACCGCTCACCCAATCTCATTAGGAGTGATTAGTTACGTGTTGCAGGGGTGTGCCCGAGGTTGCAAAACCCGCATTCCTAGAGGGATTTTCTTGCTCCGGGTTGCTCTCTGTTGCCCCGTATTGCGCTCCCTGTGGTGTCATGGTTTCAATATGGGCGCCTTTAGGTTTCAAGGGCAGTCAATAGGTCCGTAGCGAGGAGGAGCTTTATGAGAAGGCCATTGAGCTCCTCGACAAGCGCAAGAGCGACGTCCAACGTTGGCGCGCCGTGCTCAAAGCCGCGCTAGGCTCCGAAGAGCTGGAGAATATGAACAACGCTCTGATCAATGAACCCCACGCTGAGAATGCCGAAAGACCACGCCGCCCTTCTGAAGAGGGATCGTTCCTGGGCACTATTCACGCACATCTAGGTAGACAAATAAGATAAGCTGATCAAGCCAAAGTAAAACCGACCCGGCGGAGGTTGAGTTGATCATAGATCCGGACACCCTGGATCCGCAGAGCCGCTACAAGCTGCTGATCGGCTCAGTAGTGCCGCGTCCGATAGCTTGGACCTCTACGGTGAGCCGGAAAGGCGTTCATAACCTGGCGCCGTTCAGCTTCTTTACAGTGGCCTCCCGCAACCCACCCATGCTCTGCATAAGTGTGGGTCCTCGCACGGATCAACCCCCGGATACCAAAGATACCCTGAACAACATCGCGGAAATGGGAGAGTTCGTGATCAATATTGTATCCCTGCTCCTCTCGAACGCGATGTACGAGTCGTCCGGGACCCATCCTCCTAAGGCCGACGAGTTTGAGAAGGCAGGTCTTACTCCTGCTCCCTGCAAGGTCGTCACGGCTCCGCAGGTAGAGGAGGCAGCGGTGAGCATGGAGTGTCTTCTGGACCGGGTGCTCCAACTCGGCACCGACCATTTGGTCATAGGTAGGATGGTTCGCTTCCACGTGCGCGACGAGCTGTACGAGAACGGACGTATCCACGTGGCGAAGCTCCAGCCGCTCGGCCGCCTCGCCGGCAACTACACGAAGGTCGAGACTATCTTCGAGTTGCCCTCAGAGGATTTCTAGCTAAAGAGCCGGCAAGCGAACTCGAACTCTAGCCTGCTCATTACGAGTGCACGGTTAGGCGTTACTGTGAGTTGCAGGGGTTTGCTAATGCCACATAAGTAAACGATCTTTTGTTCCCTCGATTGCTCACTATTGTAGCGTATTGCGCCCGGTTTAGGGGCAAACTAGTGTCAAGTGGTATCGGAAGTCCGTAGATTATGTGTGGTGGCGTCCCGTTCTAAGTACATCTGTAGTTTCCGTTCCGGAGTCTCGCGTGTAGCCTACACGAACAACGCAGGGTAGAGGTTGTCGAAGTAGAGACGCTTTACGAGGGCACGGCGACCACGTACTCCCACCTTGTCGAAGGCGTTCGACAGATGCTCCTGCACCGTGTACTCGGAGATGTAGAGCGCCCCGGAGATCTCCCTGGTAGAAGCACCCTGCATGAAGAGGTCCACGACCGCCCGTTCGCGTTCGCTAAACCCGTGTGCGGACACCCGCAGCCACGCCTGTTCCTGGGGCCTCGACGGTTCGACAATGACCATCGTCTCGCCCACACGGCCGGGTCGTGACTCGGTACGTGCGCCGTGAAACGTGACCCAGCGTCCCAAACGTGTCTGGACCCGGACAGAGGGCACCCCGTTTGCGTCTTTGTCCGTCTCGGGCTTTAGCGCCTTGCGCAGTGCGTCCACCACCATCCACACCGCAGCCGGGAGTCCCTCGCCTTCCAGCCATCCGGGACCGAGGTCGGCCAGATCCCTCAGCCATCGCTCGGCGGACTCGGTGTGTTGGACCATCTGCCCTCGGTCGTCGAGGACCAGCACCCCTGGGACGCTTCCCTGCGCAACTCGGCGGAGGCCTCCTTGCTGAGTACCGCCGCCTTGAGACCGCTGCTCAGGTGTGGGATGATCCGATGCAGTAGTGCCACCTCGCGGGCTTCGAAATCGGGGCCGTCCTTTTCCCGAATCAGGGTAATCCCACCCCACTGCTCCTTACCCGCGCTACACACGCTAAGCAACTCGTATCCTAGCCCCATCGGGCCGGTTATCTCTCGGCATCGCAGGGCGCGCTCGAGCTTCCCACCGGTCACCTCGGACAGCAAGGCTACCGGAAGCCGGCTCCGCACCATGCTGCGCTGCACGTCGAAGTCTTCCTCGAAATATACGTGCTCGAGGTAAGTGCGCCCCTCTTTCTCGCCCAGCATCCCGTCGTGCACAAAGCGTGCCATGAGCCCGCTCAAGGGATCGTTGGACCAGGCACAATACGCCTCGAAAGGCGCCACCCGCCCCAAGCGTGTGGCCATCTCGTGCAGCAGCGTAGGCGTGTCCAGCCCGGCGTAGCAGAGTCGCTTCGCCTCAGCAAAGCTACGCTCCCTCAGAGTAGTACTGGCTACCATATCCCCACGCCTTCCTGCGAACCCCAAGCCCGATGACAGTCACTGCATTAGTCCTAGCTCAACATTTTCGCACGGGCAACCGTCTTGTCTCAAAGCTAACAAAACGATGTTATGAGTTGTCTATAGCGGTAGTCGGTGCAGTTGACCCACTCCTCCGACCACCGGCCTCGCGCGTAGATGGGCTGCGTAGTGGTCTACGATTACGGTATCGTCCGACCCTCGACATAAAGATGGCTCAATACCATTGCACACCGCTATAATATGGAATCCACTCAGTATCGCTAAGCTCGCGAAAGGCCATTCATAGCCACGTCCAGAACCTCGAACGATAAGTTCGCCTGTTGTTTCCCAAGTAGGCATAAGTGTTGATTTCGCGTCCCAATCAGCGATCTATGTGCGAAGCTAGACTTACACCTATCTTTGTACTACGTGATGGCCTTGGGCACACGCCTCAGAAGGCCACGGATCAGATTCCGACCTTCAAAGTGTGTCTTTCTTGTACCTTAGGTCGTGCTACTCGTTGGTCGGGTCTTACGCAATAGGTCGCCCGCGTGCCGCAGACACGCTTCGGCTTGTGCACCGATGCGTCTTACAAGCTCACCTGCAGGGGCAACGTCGGAGATCAGGTCCACTCCCTCCCCAGCCCAGATCATCGCCGTGTCGAAATCTCCATCCCTGACCGCGGCTCGGAACCTAGGTAATTCTTCATCCAGCGCCACGCCGAGATCGTCCTCCCTTCTGTCCCAGCGTTCCATAAAGCGATTGTGTATGGCGCGTCCAGTATAGGGCTGCGGCCAAGCATGCTGGCGCACGACGTCGAACACGCGGGTTCGCTCTGTGTCGCGGCCCTTGGCAGCCACGATGTGCTCCTTGGCGCTTTCGTGACCTAACGCTTCGATGGCAGCATAGAAGCGTGTTCCCACCAATGCTCCCTCGGCGCCGAGCATAAGCGCCGCCGTTAAGCCTCGTCCGTCGGCTATGCCACCAGCGGCCAGCACAGGCGTCGGCGCCACCGCGTCGACCACCGCTGGTACCAGCGGCAACGTCGAACGGTCCGCGCCGTGTCCGCCGGCTTCCGTTCCCTGCGCGACGATGATGTCGGCGCCCGCCGCCTTGGCGGCGCGCCCGGCTTCTATGTCTTGGATCTGGCAGATCAGCGTGCACCCTGCCTCCTTGATGGCATGAGCAAACGGCCGTGGGTCACCGAACGAGAGCACAAACGCTTGCGGCTCATAGCTTAAGGCGAGCTCGACGGCTTCTTGCGTGGCATGCCAAGTGATCAGACCTACGCCCCAGGGACGCTTTGATTTGCTCCTGGCTGTGGAGAGCTCGGTGCGCAACCACTCGGGTTCGCCGTAACCGCCGCCGACCAGCCCCAACGCACCAGCATTGGAGACCGCTGCGGCCAGACGACCCCCGGCAACGCTGCCCATTGGGGCCGAAACGATCGGGTACTCCAAGCCGAACCTAGTTGTCAGTGCAGTCCTGATGCTCATAGCCTTCCTTCCTGTGCGAGTTCGTGTAGTCTGGTCGGTTCAGAGCACTAACGCTATCATGGAGCTGGTTGCTCCGTTGCAGCCCGCGACTTTATGGATATACCCTCGTCTTTTCCAATGAGCCATCAAAGCACTCAGCTATAAGGACAATACCTCTAACCGCATTTCATCATCTTAGCTTACGTTTTAACCAGGGGAGTTTTGCGATGAGCTTTGAGTACTTCGCAAAACTCTCGTGTTCGCGGTTTTCGCTGACTCAGGCGCCCTTTTTGAGGGCCGGGTAGCGCTTGGCCCGCCCCGAGAGGCGT
>JBKPOM010000115.1:0-23559 GCA_046733115.1 Actinomycetota bacterium
GCCCGAGATGCAGTTCGAGTGGAACATACCGCAGTGGTCCAATACCATCGAGCGAGATAGGGCCCGAGTCTACTTCGTAGCCTATGCGGCGTCGATGGCGTTCTACTTCCTGGATAGGGCCCTGGAGCTCTTGCGCGCGGGAGAGACCAAGGTCTTCCAGGAGTTCGAGGTGCCGGACGAGGCCATCGGCTGCGGCTTCCACGAGGCGGTGCGCGGGGTCCTCTCGCACCACCTTGTGATCCGGGACGGCAAGATCGCCAACTACCACCCATACCCGCCGACTCCATGGAACGGGTCTCCCACCGACTCGTTCGGCACCCCAGGCCCGTACGAGGACGCGGTGCAGGGACAACCGATCTTCGAGGAGAACGGCCCGGACGACTTCAAGGGTATCGACATCATGCGCACCGTGCGCAGCTTTGACCCGTGTCTGCCGTGCGGGGTGCACATGTACTCCGGCAAGGGCAAGATCCTCGAGCAAAGGCACTCCCCTACGCTGGGATTGGGCGTAGAGTAAGATCCGTAATCTTTAGGCGAACGTGCAATCAGGCGGGCCCTGTACTACGGGGCCCGCCTTGCGGGAAAGGTTGAAATGCTTCTGGACGAAGGGGGACTACAAGAGCGAGTCGCCAGGATGGAGACGCTGCTGGGGGAGATAGAAGCCTTCAAGGACCAGAACGCCAGGTCCAAAGCCGCGGAGGTCGTACAGGTCCTTCTCGAACTCTACGGCGAGGGCCTGGCGCGCATGATGGAGGTTGTCGCGGAAGGCGAGGAGCGCGAGAAGACCTTCGAGGCTTTCACCGGGGACGAGCTGGTCTCCCATCTGCTGCTCCTGCACGGATTGCACCCGCTGGACGTGGAGACGCGGGTCCTCAGGGCCCTCGAAGAGGTGCGTCCTTATCTACGATCTCACGGTGGGAACGTGGAGCTGTTGGGCATAGACAGCGGTGTGGTGCGGCTTCGGCTCGAGGGAAGCTGCAACGGCTGTCCATCTTCCACCATGACGCTCAAGCTGGCGATAGAGGAAGCGATCCAGAAGACCGCCCCTGATCTTGAGGGGATCGAAGCCGAAGGAGTGACCGAGGAGCCCAAGCCGACGACGACCTTCGTGGCCGGTCCCACGTTGCGCAGGAAAGAGAAGAAGCGTCAGGAAGCGAACGGGGCTTCCTGGACGGTCATTGGCAGCTTACCCCAACTCCTTAGCGGCGGGCTGTTGGTGAAAGAGATCTCTGGCGAACCGGTGCTCTTCTTGAAGCTGGGGGAGGACTTCTACGCCTACCGTGACCTTTGCTCCGGCTGCGGTGAATCGCTTGAGAGGGGTACTCTGAACGGGGCGCAACTGGGCTGCCCAGGATGCGGGCGTGGCTACGACGTGCGCCGGGCCGGGAAGGGCGTAGACGATCCGCAGCTGCATCTGGAGCCCATTCCGCTGCTCGTCAACGAGGTGGCCGTCGAGGAGAGGCAGGGTCGTGGTCAGAGAACCATCGTCAAGATCGCCCTGCCGAGCGCGGGGGGCTAAGGTACGTGGTCGATCAGGGCAACAGGAAGACTTTCTCCACTTTCTCCTCGCTTCGCCAGTTCGCTAATGAAGAGTCCGAGAAAGCGCAAAGGAAGGCCGTGAAGGCCTCCCAGGAGCACTGCGATCTGTGCCGAGAACCGATGCCGTCCGAGCACCGGCATCTGATGGAGGTCTCTACGCGCGAGATCATGTGCGCCTGCCGGCCGTGCTCCATCCTCTTCGATAGCGATGCGGCGAGCGAAGGCAGGTACAGGCTCATACCCGACCGTCACCTCTTCCTCGATAACTTCGAGATGAGCGACGCTCAGTGGGAGAGCCTGCGGATCCCTGTGGATATGGCGTTCTTCTTCTACAGCACGCCGGCCGAGAGGATGGTGGCCTTTTATCCGAGCCCGATGGGGCCGACGGAATCGCTCCTGAAGTTGCGCGCCTGGGAGGAGCTTGAGGGGTGTAATCCGGTGCTGAAGGGGATGGACCGGGACGTGGAGGCGCTCCTGGTAAACCGGGTGCGGGGGGCGAGGGAGCACTTCCTGGTTCCAATAGACGAGTGCTACAGTCTCGTGGGCCTCATCCGAATGCGCTGGAGGGGATTGAGCGGCGGACGGGAAGTATGGGAGGAGATCGGTCTATTCTTCGAAGAGCTAAGACAGCGCTCCAAAACCGTCCAGGAGCGCCGAGATTTCACCGAAGGGTAGAAAAGGCCACGAGCAAAGGAGGCAGCAGATGGGGGACATAAGGGTAGGGAAGCCGGACACGACGCACGATGCAGCCGCACACACGCCGGGGGTACGCCAGGGCAACGAGCCCGGTGGTACGGCGGCGGACCCCGGTCTCGTAGAGACCGGCGAGATAGGGCAGGGGCGTCCGAGCATGAAGTCTACGGCGCGCAAATCCACAGGCATCAACCCTGAGAAAAGGAACCCCATAGACCCGAACAGCCCGAACCTGCCGCCGAACTAGCCGGCGTGCCGTCGCGGCCGGGCGCACGGAGGCGTGGAAAGCCGGTAGAGGAGCGAGGAGGATCTATATCCTACGTTTGAGAACCGAGAGCAAACCCTCGTTTAGGGGAGCCCCCTGTGCCTGATCTGAATTTCAGGTTAGAGGATGCCGAAGTCCCCGAGTTTGCCGCAGTTCCGAGCCTCGTGTTCAAGCTGCGCATCGAAAACCTGGGAGAAGAACCCATCCGCTCCGTCGCCCTGAACATCCAGATCCGGATCGCCGCGACGCATCGCCACTACGACGCGGCAGAGCAGGATCGGCTCCTGGAGCTGTTCGGCAATCCAAGCAGGTGGAAGGACACGTTGCGGAGCTTGCTCTGGACCCACACCGTCCTGCAAGTTCCCCGGTTCTCCGGGAGTATGGTCGTGGATATGCCCGTTCCCTGTACCTACGATCTCGAGGTGGTCGCGACCAAGTACTTCTACGCCCTCGAGGATGGTGAGGTGCCGCTGGAGTTCCTATTCAGCGGCACGGTCTTCTACGCCGCGGAGGGCGGGCGGTTGCAGACTGCCCGGATCTCCTGGGAGAAAGAGGCGGAGTTCAGGCTGCCGGTCCGGTTGTGGAAGGAGATGATGGAGCGCTACTTCCCAAACAGCGCCTGGGTCCGTCTCCGAAGAGACGCCTTCGATCAGCTCTACGACTACAAGATCCGTATGGGATTTCCGACGTGGGAGGCCACCATAGAGGCGCTGCTGCGTGCGAGCGAGCAGGGGGCGGAGCGGTAAGTGGATAGGGCGAAGAAGATCGCCGAGGCGGTGCTCTACGAAGGATACCTGCTGTGGCCCTACCGCCGCTCGGCGAGAAAGAACCAGCAGCGCTGGACGTTCGGGGGGGTGCACCCGCGAGCTTACAGCGAGGCTAGGGGCGGAGACGACCCCTGGATCATGCAGACCCAATGCCTCATGTTGGGGGATGAAAAGTCCACCATCGAGGTAGAGGTTCGTTTTCTGCACGTCGTCGAGCGAAAGGTCGCCAGGAAGACGGGCGAGATCCTGGAATTCGTAGACGGGCTGCGGGTAGGAGGAGAGCTTTACCTTTCGTGGGAAGAGGCAATCGAGCGGGAGATAGCGGTCGGGCGCTTCAAGCTCTCCGAGCTGCTGGAGTCGCCCCAACAGGTAGAGATAGACGTTCCGGGTGGGAGCAAGGAAGAACCGCTGGCCGAGCCTGGTGGGGAAGTCGCGGGAGCCCTGGTGCGCAGCTGGCGCTCGCTACGTGGGGCTGTGGAGGTAGTGACCGAGCTCCTGCAAGAGGAGACCTTCAGGGTAACGGTCAGGATAACCAACACTACCCCGTGGGGTGGTGAGGACCGGGAAAGTACGCTCAGGCAGACCTTCGTCTCGACCCACACTACCCTGGAAGTGCAGGCGGGGGAGTTCGTCTCGCTCATCGACCCGCCGGAGGAGCTCGGGGAGGCCGTGGAGGGGTGCGAGAACCTGAAGACGTGGCCCGTGCTCGTCGGGGAAGAGGAGGACCGGGGTACGCTACTCTCGTCCCCGATCATCCTCTACGACTATCCCCAGATCGCGCCCGAGAGCCCTGGTGACCTGTTCGATGGGACCGAGATCGACCAGATGCTCATCCTGAACGTCCTCAACCTCACGGACGAGGAGAAAGAAGAGATGCGCGCCTCCGACCCGCGGGGGCGGGAGATACTGGAAAGATGCGAGTCTCTCTCGCCGGAGGAACTCATGAGGCTGAACGGGACTTTCCGAGAGATCCGGATGCTGAGGGAGTAGGGTGGATAACTTCTTCCGGGAGCACGAGGAGAGGCCCGCCCCTCAGAGCGTGTCCGTGGGCGGCGTCGAGCTCAAGAAGGGGAGCCGGGTCCTACTCTGGCCCCGCTCCGGCGGGGATATCATGGACCTGGCCCTCAAAGGAAAGGTCGCGCTCGTCGAGGGCATAGAACAAGACTACGAGGAGCGGATCTACATCGCGGTGACGCTGGAGGACGACCCGGGGAGGGACCTGGGAGAGGAGCGCTTTCTCGGGCACCGGTTCTTCTTCTCACCCGAGGAGGTCGAGCCGCTAAATTTCGAGGTTCCCTATGAGTAAGCGGGTCCTGATCGCCGGTATCGGCAACATATTCTTGGGCGACGACGGTTTCGGGGTCGAGGTGGTGAAACGTCTCGCCGGACGCGGGCTTCCCGATTGCGTCGAGGTTGTGGACTTCGGCATTCGCGGGATGGACCTCGCGTACGCCCTGAACGACGATTACGACCTGGTCGTCTTCGTGGACGCCACACCTCGGGGCGGGGAGCCGGGTACCGTCTACCTGATCGAGCCGGAGATAGAGGACGATGGAGCGGTCTCGCTCGATACTCACGGGATGGACCCTGTCAAGGTGATCAAGCTGTCCCGCGCCCTGGGCGCCTCTCCGACCCGCACCCTCGTGGTCGGATGCGAGCCCGAGGTGATCTCAGGTAGGGACGGGTCTGAGACCTACCCCTACGACGATATGCTTATGGAGCTGAGCGAACCGGTACATGCCGCTGTAGAGGAAGCCGCGAAGCTGGTGGAGTCGCTCGTCACGCAGGCAGGCACGGACAAAGGACCCGTGGGACCAGCCGGGTCATCTACGGAAAGGGAGGTCAAGTCGTGAAAAAGCTTCTGTTCCTCGGAGTGTTACTTGGAGCCGGGGCCGCAGTGGCCGCACAGTGGCCTGAGATCCAGCGTTACATGAAGATGCGGAATATGTAGATGAGTATGGACTGCGTGCAAGCGCGAGTGAATCGTTGAATAGAAACGCCATGAAGACCCTGGCACCGGCGCCATGAAATTGCCTACCCGCGAGCGTCGCGAGGTCTGTGTGCGTGGCATCGTGCAGGGGGTTGGCTTCAGGCCGTTCGTCTACGACCTGGCGCGCAAACACGGGCTCTCGGGTATGGTGCGCAACGACGCGGAGGGCGTGATGATCGAGGTCGAGGGCGCGTCCGAGGGGCTCGAACGTTTCGTGCGCGCACTACAAGAGGATGCCCCTCCCCTGGCCTTGGTCGAGTCGGTCCACTGGCAACCGCTAGCTACGCTCGGGGGCACTGAGTTCCGCATCGAGGAGAGCAGGGATGGACTCCACAGGCGGACGCTCGTCTCGCCCGATGTCGCGACCTGCGACGATTGCCTCGCCGAACTTCTCGATCCTACGGACCGGCGCTTCCGCTACCCTTTCACCAACTGCACGAACTGCGGCCCGCGCTTCACCATCACCCGCTCTGTTCCTTACGACAGGGCCACGACCACGATGTCCGGCTTCGAGATGTGCCCGGTCTGCCGGCGCGAGTACGAAGACCCTGCGCATCGCCGCTTCCACGCCCAGCCCAACGCCTGCCCTGTCTGTGGGCCGCGGGTACGGCTGCTCGACAGGTTCGGGCACGAGCTTTACGCCAAACCGGGGGACCCCATCGCGAGGACGGCCCGGATGCTGCGCGGTCGGGCCGTCGTCGCCATAAAGGGGCTCGGCGGCTACCACCTGGCCTGCGACCCTTTCGATGCCAGAGCGGTCAGGACTCTGCGGGGCCGCAAGGTGCGCCAGGACAAGCCCTTCGCGCTCATGGCCAGCGACCTCGCGCAGGTACACGAGATCTGCCACATCTTCCCTGAGGAAGAGGCGCTGCTCACCTCGCCCGCCCGTCCGATAGTACTCCTGGAACGCAGGGGTCATGGCAGCGTCTCCGAAGAGGTGGCCCCGCGCCAGAAAACGCTAGGGGTGATGCTCGCGTACACGCCGCTGCACCACCTGCTCTTACGAGATGCGGGCATCCCGCTTGTCATGACCAGCGGCAACAACTCGGACGAGCCCATCGCCTATCGGGACGAGGAGGCTTTCGATCAGCTATGCGAGATCGCCGACTACTTCCTGGTCCACGACCGTGAGATCCACATGCGCTGCGACGACCCCGTAATCCGAGCAGCAGGAAAAAGGCCGTACCCGATCCGCCGCTCCCGAGGCTACGCCCCGGCACCACTCCGACTGGCTGGCGCCTTCACCCGACACACGTTGGCCTGTGGCGGGGAGCTCAAGAACACCTTCTGCCTGGCCAGGGACCACCACGCCTTCTTGAGCCACCACATCGGCGACATGGAGAACTACGAGACGCTGCGGTCGTTCAGGGAAGGAATCGAGCACTACTGCGGGCTCTTCGACGTGAGCCCGGAGTTGGTCGCCCACGACCTCCATCCCGAGTACCTCTCTACCAAGTACGCCCGCGAGCTGGAGGAGGCTGGGCTTCCCGCGGTCGGTGTCCAGCACCATCAGGCACACGTAGCGAGCTGCCTCGCGGACAACGAGCTGTCCGCCGAAGAGCGTGTTATCGGGGTCGCCCTCGACGGAACGGGCTACGGAACGGACGGCGCCGTCTGGGGCGGAGAGTTCTTCGAGGGAAGCCTGAAGGAAGGGTTTACAAGGCGGGCCCACCTGGAATATGCTCCTTTGCCTGGGGGATCTGCGGCCATCCGCCAGCCGTGGCGTATGGCGCTGGCACACCTCATCAGGCTCTACGGTGAGGAAGAGACCCTGAAGCTCCCCCTCGCCGCCGTGCGGGAAACCGGCGAACGGAACGTACGGCTCATCGCCCGCCTCGTGGAGCACGGGTTGAACACCCCGGCCACCTCCAGCGCAGGCCGGCTCTTCGACGCCGTAGCCGCGCTAGTCGGCGTGCCCGGCTCTGGACGCACGACCTACGAAGGACAGGCGGCCATAGAGCTTGAGCTCATCGCAGCCGGCCCCACGAACCGGGCCTACCCCGTCGACCTGCGCCCAGAAGAAAGCTGGATCGTCGAGACGGGCGAAGTTGTGGCCGCTGTAGTCGAAGACCTGCTCGCCGGGCGGTCTGCGCCCGAGATCTCCGCCGCCTTCCACCAGACGATGGCTCAGATAGTCGCCACAGTCTGCAAACAGGTCAGGGAGTCGGACGACGTGAACATGGTCGCCCTCTCCGGAGGAACATTCCAGAACATGCTCCTGCTAAATCAGACGATCGAACTACTAGAGGAGAATGGTTTCGTGGTCCACAAGCACCAACGCGTCCCCGCCAACGACGGCGGACTAGCACTGGGACAGGCAATACTGGCGGACAGAGCTTTCAGGAATAGAAGCTGAAATGCTAAACACGAAGGGAGGCCAACGATGTGCCTTGGAATTCCCGGCAGGATAGTAGAGATACTCGACGAGGACCTTCTGCTCGCGAAGGCCGAAGTGAGCGGGGTCAGGCGCAACATCAACATAGGACTCGTACACAACGAGGACGAGCAGGTCGAGGTCGGGGACTGGGTCTTGATCCACGTCGGCTTCGCTATGTCCCGCCTGAACGAGACGGAAGCACAGTCCCAACTCCAGGCCCTCGAAGACATAGGCGAGGCCTACGAACAGGAACTGGCCGAGCTACGCGCCTCCCAGATAGAGTAGCCGTGGAACGCGAAACGATCCCACAGGACTCCTACTGCACGCTCGACCACGATGGCTGCATCGTCTGCTCCGATGCCGGCATCCCCTTACGCGTAGTCTTCATCCAAGGCGACGACGCCCTCTGCGAAGACACGATCGGAAACAAGACCGAGATAGCAGTCGAACTGGTCAAGCCCGTAGCCGTGGGAGAAGTCTTGCTAACGCACGGGGGCATCGCCATCGCCAAAGTCCAAAAAGCTGACAGGTTGACAAGCTGAAATGCTGACTAGCTGCCGACCGAAGGGAGGCATCAATGAAATACGTCGACGAGTTCAGGAACGCGGCGATAGCCCGCGCCGTATCTGCCGAGATAGCCGCGATCACCGACCCCCAAAGACACTGCAAGCTGATGGAGGTCTGCGGCGGCCACACCCACACCATCTACCGCCACGGGATAAAAGACCTTTTGCCTGACCAGATAGAGCTTGTCCACGGCCCTGGCTGTCCCGTCTGTGTCCTCCCGATGGGCCGCGTGGACGACGGGATAGCCGTCGCCGAGCGCCCCGAGGTCATCTTTACCTGCTTCGGCGACATGATGCGCGTCCCCGGCTCGAAGGGAAATCTGCTGGAGATAAAGGCCGAAGGCGCGGACATACGCATGGTCTACTCGCCGCTGGACGCCCTGCGCGTCGCGCGCGAGAACCCCGACCGCGAGGTCGTCTTTTTCGCCATCGGTTTCGAGACCACGGCACCATCGACGGCGCTAACTCTGCAGCGCGCTAAGAAGGAGGGCCTGAATAACTTCTCCGTGTTCTGCAATCACGTCACCATCGTGCCGCCGGTGCGGGCGCTGCTCCACTCCCCGGATCTGCGCCTCGATGCCTTTATCGGGCCAGGGCACGTTTCTACGGTCATCGGTTGCAGGCCATACGAGTTCATGCCCAAAGACTACGGAAAGCCTTGTGTGGTGGCCGGGTTCGAGCCGCTCGACCTCCTGCAGTCCATCCTCATGCTGATGCGACAGCTCGACGAGGGGCGTTGCGAGGTCGAGAACCAGTACAGCAGGATCGTCCCCTGGGAGGGCAACCTCGCCGCTCTGAAGAGCATGGCCGAGGTCTTCGAGCTCCGTCCTTACTTCGAGTGGCGTGGGATGGGCTTTATTGCCCAGTCGGCCCTCAAGCTCTCGGATGCCTACGCGGACTTCGACGCCGAGCTGCGCTACTCCGTACCGGGCGTTCGCGTCGCCGACCCGAAAGCCTGCCAGTGCGGCGAGGTCTTGAAAGGCGTACTCAAGCCGTGGGAGTGCAAAGTCTTCGGAACCGCCTGCACCCCCGAGCATCCGCTCGGCACGCTCATGGTCTCCTCCGAGGGAGCCTGCGCCGCCTACTACAACTTCGGGCGCAAGTCCTTCGAGAAAGTCGAGATCGGGACCAGACAGTGAGCGAGAGAGAGCGGCGGGTCCTCGAGACTCTAGAACAGAACCGTCGCCGTCCACCCAAGTTCACGACCCCACGCATAGACATGAGCCACGGTGCCGGAGGCAAGGCAACCCACAAGCTCATCGAGGGCTTGCTCCTTCCTATCCTCGAAAACCCTGCCCTCGCCCCGCTCGGCGACGCAGCCGTACTGCCCTTTGGAGACAGCCACATCGCACTCACCACCGACTCTTTCGTCGTGCGCCCGCTCGTCTTCCCCGGCGGCTCGATAGGGGAACTCGCGGTAAACGGCACCGTCAACGACCTCGCCGTCTCGGGCGCAACCCCACTTGGCCTCTCCGCTGCATTGATCATCGAGGAGGGGCTGGAGACAGAGGTGCTTACCGACGAGGTCGAAGCGATGGCGAGGTCAGCCGCAAGAGCGGGGGTCTCCATCGCCACGGGTGACACGAAAGTGGTCGAGCGCGGCAAAGGCGACGGGCTCTACGTCATCACGACGGGAGTAGGCTTCGCTGACCCGGGATTAACCCTCTCTTCTGCTTTCGTCCGTCCCGGAGACAAGATCCTTTGCTCTGGCACGCTGGGTGATCACGGGGCTGCCATCCTGATCGCACGCGGCGACTTGGAGCTCGAAGCCGAGGTCCTCTCCGATACCAGGCCCCTCACACTACTAGCCCAGGCGCTCAAAGATTCCGCCGGAAAGAGCTTGCGCTTCATGCGCGACCCTACGCGTGGCGGCGTCGGTACGGTGTTGAACGAGCTTGCGCGTGACTCGGGCTACGGTGTCGCGCTGTGGGAGGAGACGCTTCCCATCAGGGATGTTGTGCACGGGGCGTGTGAGATCCTGGGCATAGACCCCCTCTACGTCGCTAACGAAGGCAAGCTCCTCGCCGTAGTCGCCCCCGAAGTCGCTGACGCCGCCCTCGAATCCCTGCGTGGCGTCGAAGGCGGCGAGGACGCCCAGATCATCGGTGAGGTGCGCGAGGAGCCGGCACGGATGGTCGTGATGCACACTCAGTTCGGCGGTACCCGAATGATCGATATGCTCGTCGGAGACCCGCTGCCGAGAATATGTTAGTAGACTGCAATTTATGAAAGCTAGTCACTTCGACCGCAAGTCCGACGAGTGCGAGGACGTAACCGCCGACCTTGAACTGTCGAAAGTCCGCAAGCCCGCGCAAGAACAGCGGCGCGTCAATGTAGACTTCCCCGATGGGATGATCCATCCCCTCGACAACGAGGCCAGGCGTCTCGGGGTCACACGGCAATCTATCATCAAGGTCTGGATAGCGGAGAGGCTCGAACGGAGGCTCTCGTAGAGGCTATGATGGTTATCGTTATCAAAACCTCGAACATGGTCGAAGGCCTTCAGAAATAGCAGCGCCGCCGGCCGCGCAAGGGTCATGGTGAAGCCCTGACGAGTGTGCACCGACCGGCACGCTTGTGTGAGGTGCCGTACCGCGACTATAGCTCCACAACGAGGAAAGGGGTTCAGGCATGAAGTACCGGGTTTTGATCGAGCAGGACGAAGACGGCGTTTACGTGGCGGAGGTGCCGCCCCTACCCGGTTGCATCTCGCAGGGGCAAACGAGGGAAGAAGCTGTCGAGAACGTCAGGGAAGCTATCGCAGCGTACCTCGAAAGCCTGGAGGCTCATGGCGACCCCATCCCGCCGCCGATTACCGAAGAGGTGGTGGAGGTTAACGTGTGAGCGTTCTACCTCGTGTCTCAGGACGCGAGGTGGTGAGTGCCTTGCAAGAGATCGGGTACGAAAGAGATCGCCAGCGCGGCAGCCACATCGTTCTTAGACAAACTGGGTCGCCGCATCGGCGCATCACCGTGCCAACCGGCAGGCCGGCTTGACGGTGGAAGAGTTCAACGCACTGCTTTGACACGACGGAGGGTGTAAGAGGCGCGAACTTCTCGGCAGATTCCCTCGCCATCCGTAGTCAGACGTTTCTCGCGTACTGGTATAACTCGGGTTATACTTCGACCATGAAGACGGCGGTCTCTATTCCCGAGAAGCTTTTCGAATCTGCCGAGAAGTTCGCGCGGGGACGGGGTATGTCGCGTAGCGAACTGTACGCGACGGCGCTGCGTCACTATCTCGAGGAGCATCTTGGCGAGGTGATCACTGCGCGGCTCGATGAGATCTACGGTGGGGAATTGAGCGGTCTAGATCCAGACATCGCTCGCCTGCAGGCGCGATCGTTGCCGAAAGATGACTGGTAGTGCTGCGTGGAGAAGTTTGGTGGGCGGAACTGTCCGAGCCAATCGTCTCGGAACCGGGATACCGGCGGCCCGTGCTCATCGTCCAGTCCGACGACTTCATCCGCAGCCGTATACATACTGTGATCGCGGTGGTGTTGACGACGAACCTCCGGCTGGCCGAGGCTCCGGGCAACGTTCCGATTTCGAAGGAGGACACGAGATTGCCAAGAGATTCGGTCGCGAACGTGTCGCAGATAATCACGCTCGACAAGACTTTCCTTACGGAACGGGTGAGCCGGATCAGCGACCGTATTATGATGTCCGTAGAAGAGGGCATCCGGATTGTGCTTGCCCTGTAGAACAGCGCACGCTTCCTGTATAGGGAGTCATTTCGCGGGCGCCGGCTTGACGGGCAGGAGGTGCGGACGATAAAGCAGGAAGATACGAACATCTCCACGATCCGCAGCAGAGAAGAACTGCTCCGGCGCAACGGGATCTTCGAGGCATACTTTGAGGTTGAAGTCCCACGATTGGCCGAGGCCTGCCACGAGATGTCCCGGCGTTTCCTGGCTGGTGGGCGGCTTCTGGCATTTGGGAACGGCTCCGCGGCCACGGATGCCCAACACGTCTCTGTCGAGTTCGTGCACCCTGTGATCGTCGGCAAGCGGGCGCTGCCCGCGCTCGACCTCGGCCCCGACTTCGGGCGGCGCCTGCCCACCTTGCTGCGGCTAGAGGACATGGTGATGGGCTTCGCGTTCCCCGAGGCCGACGAGTCGGTCGAGCGGGCGCTGCGGGTGGCGCGGGGGCGGGGGGCGATGACCTTCGCGCTGACCGGCAAGGCGGGGGATTATTCTTTTGCACCTCCTGATGGAGACCCGTTCGTTATCCAGGAGGTCTTCGAGGTCCTCTACCACGTGCTCTGGGAGACAGTCCACGTTTACTTCGAGCACCGTGAACAGGGACACGACGTAGGCAGCTCCTCGTTTCTGTACCCCTTCCTCGGCAAAGGACAACAGCCCCTCGAAGAGGTCGTGCGCGAGGTCCAGGGCTCTATGCTTCAGAAGGTGCAGGAGGTGAACCGCCTGCGGGCCGCGGCCGCCGAGTCGGAGGCTGCGGCCATCTCCAAGATAGCAGCCGCCATCGCCGAACGGGTGGAGCGGGGCGGGAAGCTCATCGCCTTCGGCAACGGTGGATCTGCCACGGATGCGAACGACCTTGTCTCGGACTGCGTGGACCCTCCACCTGGCTGGGGTGTGCTCCCGGCGGTCTCCCTTTCTGCCGAGCCGGCCAACATAACGGCCATAGCCA
Source organism: Actinomycetota bacterium (assembly GCA_046733115.1). Taxonomy (GTDB): domain Bacteria; phylum Actinomycetota; class Rubrobacteria; order Rubrobacterales; family Rubrobacteraceae; genus Rubrobacter_D. Next base: position 12,850 of record JBKPOM010000115.1, read on the forward strand.
ACGACATCGGCACGCAGGCGATCTTCGCCCGCCAGCTCATCGCCCACGCCAGGCCCGAGGACGTCGCGGTCGGGATCTCGACCAGCGGTGGCTCGGCGAACATCCTTTCTGCCCTCGCGGAGGCCCGCAAACGAGGGCTGCTGACGGTCGGTATCGTGGGCTACGACGGAGGCAGGATCGTCGGCGAGCAGCTGGCGGATCAGGCGGTGGTCGTCCGCTCCGACTACATCCCGCGCATCCAGGAGGTCCAGGCCTCCATCTATCACGTACTTCGTGGTCTCGTCGAACGGCGCAAGGCCTGAGGCCCGGATCTGGAATCGGAGGTGTCGTATGCGCTACGTGCTGCTGATCGTGGGAGGATTGATGGTCCTCGTGGGCGGCGTCTGGTTGTTGCAGGGCATCAGCATACTGCCCGGCAGCTTCATGACCGGACAACCGTTCTGGGCCGTGATGGGCGCGATCTTTCTGGCCGTCGGAGGCTTGTTGGTCTTCGCCGGGTTCCGCTTGAATTGACGCTGTCGAGAGCAGGTGAGGATGGCTCACCGGTTTCGCCAGCTGGGGTAAGCTTTGCCACGGCCGGTATGGGTTAACGGTAATAGACTCTGAACAGGCATAGCGAAGGGGGCTTGCGCGTTTGCAAGAAGAGAGCTTAGACGCGAGGAAACTGCTCGCCATGGACCGTTCGGCGAGGTTGATGGAGCGGGCCATCGGGTTGATGCCTGGTGGCGTCAACAGCCCGGTGCGGGCGTTCCGCTCGGTCGGGGGGGACCCGCTGTTCATGGAGCGCGGCGAGGGGTCGCGGATCTTCGACGTGGACGGCAACTCGTTTATCGACTACGTGATGAGCTACGGACCGCTCGTCCTCGGGCACACGTATGCCGAGGTGATCGAGGCCCTAGAGAACACGGCCAGGAAGGGCACTACCTTCGGCGCCCCTACGGCGCTCGAGGTCGACCTCGCCGAGACGGTGTGCGAGGCCGCCCCCTCCGTCGAGATGGTCAGGATGACCAACTCGGGGACGGAGGCGACGATGAGCGCCATCCGGCTCGCCCGCGGGTACACGGGGCGTGAGAAGATCCTGAAGTTCGACGGCAACTACCACGGCCACGGCGACGCCCTCCTCGTCGCGGCCGGCTCGGCCGTGGCCACTCTGGGTCTTCCCGACAGCCCTGGCGTCACCACGGGGGCCGCCAGAGATACCACCGTTTTGCCTTACAACGACCTGGAGGCGGTGCGGGACCTCTTCGCGCGCGAAGGCGAGGAGTTCGCCGCCGTTATCTTGGAGCCCGTCGCGGGGAACATGGGGTGCGTTCCGCCCGCGGAAGGGTATCTCGAAGGGCTAAGGGAGATCACTAGCGAGTACGGCACCGTACTCATCTTCGACGAGGTCATGACCGGCTTCAGGCTGGCCCGCGGCGGGGCGCAGGAGCGTTTCGGCGTCACGCCCGATCTGACGTGCCTGGGAAAGATCATTGGCGGCGGGCTCCCGGTCGGGGCCTACGGGGGAAAGCGTGAGGTCATGGACCTGGTCGCCCCCTCGGGGCCGGTCTACCAGGCCGGCACCCTCTCGGGCAACCCGCTCGCTATGGCCGCAGGCCTCGCGACCCTGCGCCTCGCCGGACAGCCCGGTTTCTACGACCGGCTGGAGGAACTCGGAACACGCTGGCGCGAGGGCATGGGCGAGGCCGCGTCGGCGGGGGGTCACCCATACACCGTCAACCAGGTCGGTTCGATGGTGAGCATCTTCTTTACCGAAGGTCCCGTAACAGATTTCGACTCGGCCGCCCAGTCGGACACAGGGGCGTTCAAGGACTTCTTCTGGCACATGCTCTCCCGCGGCATCTACCTGGCCCCGAGCCAGTACGAAGCCGGCTTCATCTCCACGGCCCACTCCGAGGAGGATCTGGACAGGACCTTCGAGGCGGCTCGCGAGTGGTTCGATAGGGCGGGCTAGTTGGAGGAGACGACGCGCCGGACGCCGGATCTCTCGCTCAGGAACACGTTTCTCAGGGCTGCCGCGGGCCTCTCCGTACAGGACGAGCGCGCGGCGGTCGTGGGCGAGGCGCTCGAATACTTGCAGCGGGGCTTCGACGCCCACTATGCTGGCGGAGGCGCTCGTGACGACGACATATTGGTCGGGGACAACGCGTACGCGCTAGCGGTCGAGACGATAGCGCGCCTCGACGAACCTCGCTTCGTGGCGGTGGCGAGCCGTATGATCCGTGACGGCGCCGGACGCATCGCCGAAGGCGGCGCGGTCACCGTGGATATGTGGGCACCCCACCTCGCAGGCCTCCTCGAGATCATCTCCGAGGAGGGCGCCGAAAGGTCAGAGGCAAGGATTCGGGAGGCCGCCGAAGAACTGCGCGACGCGCGTGGGTAAGCTGCCTTCCGGGGAGGAGCGATCGCTCCTGGTTCGCGAGATGTTCGACAGGATCGCGGGCCGCTACGATCTCCTGAACACCGTCATGACCGCGGGACTCAACCGCCTCTGGAACTGCAGGGTGGTCGGCGCCACGGGCCTGAACCCCGGCGGCACGGCGCTCGACCTCGCCTGTGGTACCGGCAGTCTCACGCGCGACCTCGCCAAAAAGGTCGGCCCCGACGGTTACGTCCTCGGCGTCGACTTTTCCAAGGAGATGCTGCGCGCCGCGCGGTCCAGGCCCGTGGCGAACGTCGAGTACAGGCTCGGGGACGCCACGGATCTACAAGAAATACCATCCGATTCCTTCGACGCGGCCACCATCGCTTACGGGGCGAGGAACATCCCCGACCTCGACGCGCTGTTCTCCGAGATGGCGCGCGCGCTCAAGCCAGGCGGTGTTGCCGTGTGCCTGGAGATAGCCAGGCCCGCGGGCAGGTTGTCGTCCCGGTTTTACGGGTTGTGGTTCGACAAGATCGTGCCGAAACTGGGAGGTTTGATCTCCGGGGACGCCTCGGCTTACTCCTATCTGCCCGAAAGCGTGAAAGAGTTCGTGGCACCGGGCGAATTAGCTGCCATAATAGGGCGTAATGGATTACAAAACGTTACATGGAGGCGGCTCGCGGGTGGCATCATCACGCTCCATCGTGGGATCAAACGCCCCGGGGGAGGCTGACGGGCTCGACTCCGCGGTACTTGAGGGGGCCTTCGAGACCATCGACGAGGTCGAAGGCCTGCTCGCCGGGGTGGCCGAGGGAGCGCCTGCGGATCTGGCCGAGCCGTCGCTGGTGTCGCTGACGTCGGGGGGTAAGCGTCTCAGGCCGCTTCTTCTCGTGCTCAGCGCGCGCATGGGCGAGCCGGAGCGGGAGGATTTGCTCGAGGTCGCCACCGCCATCGAGGTCTTGCACACGGCGACCCTGATCCACGACGACATGGTGGACCGGGCCGAGAGCAGGCGTGGCGTGCCCACGGCCGTCGCCGAGTACGGGCGCGAGATCGCGGCCGCCACGGGCGACTTCCTCTTCGCCGAAGCCTTCTCCAAGCTGGCTGGGATCGGGGACCCGAGGCTCGTCCGCGCTTTCGCCGTGGCTTCGGTGGGGCTCGCCTCCGGGGAATTGGAGCAGTACCGCGCCAACGGGGCAAATGTCGAAGTCGGGGCGTACCTGAACCACATAAAGAAAAAGACCGCCGGGCTCTTCCAGGTCGCGTGCGTGGCCGGCGCAACTTTGGGCGGGCTCTCGCTCGTGCAGATAGACGCCCTGGCGAGCTACGGCCAGGCTTTAGGCATAGCCTTCCAGATGTCCGATGACATCATGGATCTCGTGGGCAAACCTGGCCTCATGGGCAAGGGCATAGGCACCGACCTCGTAGAAGGCACTGTGACGCTGCCCGTCATCTTTGCGTTGAAAGAGGGGGATGCCGGGACGATCCGGCGCGTCCTCGCCGATCCGAGCCCCTCCCCGGCACTGCTCGAGGAGGGCATAGAGGCTGTGCTGGTCACGGACGCCATCGCCAGGACCGAGGAGTGGGCCCAGGACGAGATCGACGCTGCGCTCAGAGACCTCGCCCTCCTGCCCGACTGCCCGGAACGCGAGTTCCTGGAGTCGGTGGCCTCGGAGGTGGTCGGGAGGGATGCCTGAGGGCCGGACCGGACCGGTGATCTTCGCCGCCGGAACCCTCATGCCCGGATCTTCGCCGCCAATACGGGACGGCGCCGTGCTCGTAGAGGATGGCCGCATAAAATCTATCGGGCTGCTCTTTGAGGTCGGACGCGAGAACCCCGACGCCGAGGTCCATTTCTTCCCCAACTACGCCATGATCCCAGGCGCCGTCAACGCTCACGCCCACCTCGGCTTCAGGCGAAAGGATAGGCCCGAAGGCGGCACGTTCTCGGCTTGGCTCGGCAAGCTCATAGAACGCCTCCCGGAGAAGGAAGCTTGGACCGCCGAGGCCGCCCGCGACTCGGCCAGGGAAGCTGTGGAGGCAGGGACGACGTACATGGCCGAGTCATCGCCTTACGGAGAATGCCTGCCGCAGCTCGCCGAAAGCGGCATGGCTGGGACCGTCTTCGCTGAGTTCTTCCCGCACGAGATTGGCGCTCCCGAAGAGGCCGTCGAATTCATCGTCGGAAAGGCGCGCGAACTCCAGAAAGGTCTTCCCGAACGTGTGCATGCGTCGATTAGCGTGCATTCCACTTACACTGTGGATCCCGAGTCCTCGTGTCTGGCGGCGCAAAAGACGCGGGAGCTGGGTTGGAGGCTGGCGATCCACCTCTCCGAGAGCCCGGAGGAGGTCGATTTCGTAAGATACGGCACCGGAGGCCTCGCCGACATCTTCGGCAGCAACGAGTGGGGCGGGGTAGGGACCTCGCCCGTCCGCTATGCCAGGGATGTAGAGCTTCTTGCCCCCGAGACGATTGCGGCTCATCTTGCGACAGTCGTTTCGGAGGAAGATATAGAGATTCTGGCGAAGACGGGCGTCGCGGCGGCGCATTGTCCCCGCTCCAACGAGTATCTTGGCTGCGGTGTTTCGCCGGTGCCGCGCATGCTCGAGCGCGGCATCAGGGTCGGGATGGGCACCGACGGGCTCTGGAGCAGCCCGAGCATGAACCTCTTCGAGGAGACGCTTTTCGCGGTGGATCTGCACGGGATGGATGGCGTGACGGGCCTCTCGCTGGCGACGCTCGGTGGGGCGCGCGTCCTCGGCATCGAGGGCGAGACGGGGACAATAGACGTAGGGAAGTGGGCCGACCTCGCGCTGGTCGAAATCTCACCCGGGGAAGAAGACCCTGGGCGGGACGTACTGGAGGCCGCTGCGGGCGGAGGTGTCATCCTCACGGTCGTCGGGGGCGACGTGATATACAATCGTCTAGGCGTCTGAAGAGCCTGGAGGGCAGCCCTCATGATGATGAACCGGGAAAGGATCGGCTTCTGGGTTAGGCTGGTCTCCATCTTGCTCGCCGCCGTCTTCCTCATTTCCTTTATCTTCCTCGGCGTCGGGACCAACCTCCAGTACAACGTCTTCGACCTGTTCGGCAACCAGGACCAGCCGAAGCAGCAGCAAGATCAAGCGCCTGACCCCGAACAGCAAATCGCCGTGGCCCAGCAGGACCTGAAGAAGGACCCGAAGGACCCCGAGAAGATAAAGGACCTCGCAGGGCTCTACTACAACGCCGGCCGCTACGACGATGCTATTCAGGTACTGCAGAAGGGACAGGAGGCGGCCCCGAACGACGAGGAGATATCGGCGTTCCTCGGCCAGATCTACAGCCAGCAGGCGCAGACCGCGTCGGGGAAGAAGAAGGAAGAGCTGCAGGACAAGGCGGCGGATGCCTTCGCGGCCTCTGCGGCGGCGCAGCCTGATGACGCGAACGCTTATCTCCTGGCCGGCCAGGCCTACGACCAGGCCGGCCAGCCCGCCGAGGCTATCAAGTACTACAACGAGTACCTCGACCGCGCTCCAAAGGGCCAGGACGCGGCCAGGGTCAAAGATAGGATCTCCGCCCTACTCGAAGGCAAGGAGAGCACCGGTAGTGCGCAGCCCTGATCCAGGCCCGGACCGACAGCGTATAATGTTGAGTGAGATCCGGCAGATAGCCCGTTAGGAGGAAAGGTGTTAGGTTCCATCGGAATGCCAGAGCTAATCATTGGTCTGGTCGTGATCCTGCTGCTCTTCGGGGCGAAGCGCGTCCCCGAGCTGGCCCGCGGCCTCGGAAGCGGCGTGCGCGAGTTCAAGAAGGGCACCCAGGAGGGCGAGGTCGAGGACAAGGAGAAGGAAGAAAAGAAGGAGGAGCAGCTCGAGGTCAGCAAGAACGGCCACGAAGACGAGGCCAAGCTGGAGGACGATTCTCCGGCCGAGAAGCCCGAGCAGCAGCGTAGTAGCTAGGCTCTCTTTACGGTTTCTTAAGCTTTAGGTGGCAGGTCGCCTGAGACTCCCCTCGCGTCCGCGCGGTCCGCGCGACGAGATGCGCATGACCCTGATCGAACACCTCGACGAGCTGCGCTCGAGGATCATCAAGGTCGGCGTGGCGTTCATCGTCGTCGCCGTCGCCGCCTGGTTCTTCCGCGGGCACCTGCTCGACTGGCTGCTCGCACCCTCGAGCCTGACCAAGCTTACGGCCTTGGCCCCGACCGAGCAGATCATGACGCAGATAAAGCTGTGCCTGTACGTGGGTTTCATGCTGACCTTGCCCTTCTTTATCTACCAGGTGTGGGCGTTCGTGGCGCCGGCGGTGGGGGACATGGGGAGGGCGTTCACGTACACCCTTATCTCGCTGTCTTCCGTGCTTTTCCTCGCCGGTGTTGCGTTTGGGTACTACGTGGTGCTGCCCATCGGGATTCCCATCCTCATCAACTGGGACCCCGCTCACTTCGAGGTGAACATCACCTCCCAATACTATCTGCCGTTCGTAACCAGATTCCTCCTGGCTTTCGGCATCGTGTTCGAGCTACCGGCGGCGACCTACGTCGCCGCGAAGCTCGAGCTCGTCGATGCCTCGCTCTTGAAGAAGTACCGCAAGCACGCCATCGTCGCGAACACCATCCTCGCCGCCGCTCTTACCCCAGGGCAGGATCCCTACAGCATGATGCTTATGGCCCTCCCGATGATCGTGATGTACGAGCTCTCCATCATCATCGCCCGCTACGTGAACCCGACCACGGAGGTCAGGGCCCACGGGCTGGCCAGGGACGACGAGGGCGAAGAGCCAGAAGCGGATGACGAACCCCAAGGGTTCGAAGACACCGACGACCACCCGGAGAACGGACACGAGCGGGACCTTTAGAGCGATCAGCATTTCAGCACTTCAGCATTTGAGCCGGCCAGCATTAATTTCAGCAAGAGGCTGCGAAGCTGATACCGAGTCCGTCTGAAAGGGATCACTTGTGGCCGTGGGCGCGGAAGCCATCCCTTGCGTCTCATTCCCGCGAAACCGGGAATCGGGAATCCACGGCGGCAGCAGGATGCCCGTGGGCGATGGTGGGCTTCGTGGTGACGTTGGCATTCATCCGGACTCGGCATCAACCCTCTCTCAGGCGCGCGTCGAACCGGCGCATGGAACGCCGGATCAGGTTTTCCACCAGCCGCCTGAAGAAGGGCCTGTGGGCGATCTTGTCGAGCCAGGAGGGTTTGATCCTGTAATCGGTCCAGAGCGTCATCCTGACGATCCGCACGCCCTCGTCTTCGATGAGCCAGCCGCCGCTTCCTGTGGCGCCCTCCACGTAATCCCACTCCAGCCGGCGTGATGGCTCTATCACCGTGACGGTGCTGGCTACGTCGTGGGTAATGCTTGCGGCGTTCAGAGTGAACTCCAACCTGAACCCGGGGCGCAAGTCCGTTGTTTCGGTTCCGGCGGCGTCGAGGACTCGGGCGTGCTTGAGGCCGGCGGCCCACTCGGGGAAGCGGGACACGTCGAGGAGGGCGGCGAAGATCCTCTCCGCCCCGATTCCCGAGACGAGGTAGCTTGCCCTGAAGGGCCTGTGTTCTTCAGGCACCGAGAAGGACCCCCGCCGTATACAGCAACCCGAAGACGAGGTGGAGCCCCGCCGTCCGCTTGACCACCGGATCGAGGCGCCTCGGCGTCGAGTACGCTGCGATGTCGCGCCAGAGCCGGAAGGCGGAGAATACGCTCGGGAAGACGAGCGCGCACTCGGGCGGGACGATGCGGAAGACCGTCAGGATGGCGACGGCGATGTAGGATTCCAGTAGGAGGGCACGGTAGATGAGGATCGCCACCTCCCTGCCGAAGACTATAGGCAAAGTCCGCCGCCCGCCCCTGCGGTCGGAGACAAGGTCCCTTATGTTGTTGGCGAGCAAGATCGCGGCCACTGGCCCCCCGATGGGCAACGCCGCAAGCGGCACGTACAACGGGACCTCGCCAGCCTGCACGGCGTAGGCGATCACGACGATCAAGACCCCCATGAATACAAAAACCGCCGCCTCGCTCGCCGGCGTGTAGGCGATGGGCCGCGGTCCCGCAGAGTAGAAGTAGCCGCCGAGGGCAGACAAGCACCCGAGCACGAGTATGGGCCACCCGCCCACGCTGATGAGGTAGATGCCCAGAAAGAGCGCGACGGTGTAGCAAAGCAGCGCGCCCACGAGGACGCTGCGCGAGCTCACGCGCCCACTCACGATGGAACCGGCGATGCCCACAGCCCCTTCCACGTCGAGGCCCCTCTGCTCGTCGTAGAACTCGTTGAACATGTTCGTGGCAGCCTGTATGAACAAGCTACCGAAGAGCATGGCAAGAAAAGGCCCCCACGCGAACGCGCCGCTCTTGAACGCCAGCGCCGTGCCGAACAGCACCGGCACGGCCGCTGCCGTCAGGCTGAAAGGCCTGGCGAGAAGGAACCATTCGTTGAAAACCTGCCGTCTCGTTGGATTTGTCATTCGGGCAATTGTGGAGAGGGCCGGTAATTTTTTCAATCGGTCTGTTCACGGTTTCCAGGTTTCAGGCTACAGGTATCAGGTAGGTTTTGCTCCTGGCGCTCCTGGCGCATCCGTGGGTTCTCCACGCGGCCCGCCTACGGCGTCCCGACGTTGCCAAGAGGCACGCGAACGCCGTCGGGTAGCTCTCTCAACAAATCAGAACCTGTAGCCTGAAACCTGTAGCCTGTTGTGATACAACCGGCAGTCGTGGAAGCCGACCGTTCCAGGGGAGTTGCGAGATCCTATCTGCGGCTGGTCCGGCCCAAGCAGTGGACCAAGAACGGGTTCGTGCTGGCCGGGGTGGTCTTCGCGGAGAAAGCTTTCTCGGTTACGGCCGTAGCGCACGCGCTGCTGGCCTTCGTTGTTTTCTGCGCACTGTCGGGGGCTGTTTACGCTGCCAACGACGTGCTCGACGTCAAGGAGGACCGCAAGCACCCGCTCAAGAGGCTCAGGCCCGTTGCGAGCGGGGAGATCTCACCCCGCGCCGCCCTCACGTTCTCCGCCTTGCTGGCGGCCGGCGCCCTTGTTGTTAGCTTCGTCTTTCTCCCATACGGCGTCGGGATAGCAGGCATCGCCTACTTGCTGTTGCAGGTTCTGTACACCACGGTCCTGAAGCACGCGGCGATTCTGGACGTCATGAGCATCTCTGCGGGGTTCGTCATCAGGGCGCTGGCGGGCGTCGCGGCGGTGAGCAGCCCGATCTCGCCTTGGCTCATCGTGTGTACGGGGCTCCTGACGCTCTTCCTCGGATTTTCCAAGCGCAGGCATGAGATCGCTACCCTCGGAGAGGGTGCTGTGGTCCACCGAAGGAATTTGCAGGACTACTCCGTGCCGATGCTTGATGAGATGATGAACATCATGATCTCGGCGACTATCATCGCCTACACGCTCTACACCTTCACGGTCTACGAGAGGCAGGATCAGATATTCATGATGGCGAGCATCCCCTTTGTGATCTACGGGGTGTTCCGCTACATGCTCCTCGTCCACCGCGACGGCGGCGGCAATCCCGACACGCTCCTCCTCTCCGACAGGCCGCTCCAGATTGCGCTGTTCCTCTGGCTTGTCGTCGTGATGGCGGTCATCTACGTGGTGCCCTTTTGGAACGGCTGAGGCGCAACCTCATCCTGGCCCTCGCCCTCGGCGTCGCCGTCTACGTGACCCTAGCGATCTTCTCCAACTTCGACGACCTCGTCGCCGCCCTCGACAACTTCGACTACGCCCTGATACCAGCGATCCTGGGCCTCGTCACCCTCTCTTACGTCGGCCGCTTCTTCCGCTGGACGTACTATTTGAAAGTCTTAAAGGTCTCCGTTCCGACCGGGATAAACGCTGCGATCTTCACCTCAGGGTTCTCGATGGCGATCTCACCCGGCAAGCTGGGGGAGGTGCTCAAAAGCGTCTTCGTCCGCAGGACCGCAGGCGCCCCGATAGCCCGCACGGCCCCCGCCGTCGTCGCGGAACGCGCCACCGACGGGACGGGCATGGTCATCTGGGGTTTCCTCGGCGCCTTCGCCCTGAACCTGCCTCCGTGGACGATGCTGATGTTCCTCGCCGTCGCGGCCTTCGTCATCGCCGTCCTGCGCTCCAAACGACTCTCGCTCGCCGCAGAACGCGTGCTCGCGGAGCTGCCGCTCGTCAACCGTTTCGCCCCGCACCTCAGCGACTTCCACGGCGCGTCGAACGCGTTGCTCGCGACGGGGCCGCTCCTGGTGGGGACGATCATCTCGTTCTTGTCCTGGGGTCTCGAATGTACCGGCGTCTACCTCTGCGCCGTTGGACTTGGCGTGGACAAACCTTTCCTCCTCATCGTCTTCGTGTTCGCTACCAGCTCGCTACTCGGCGTCGTCAGCATGCTGCCT
>JBKPOM010000116.1:0-17668 GCA_046733115.1 Actinomycetota bacterium
CACTTCCACATCAAAGATAGTCGCAAGCGCCTGAACGGCCGCAGGAGCATCCTCGGTAGCCACCTCGACTTCGGCAGCCCGGAGCGCGGCTGGGACTTCGTCTCGCCCGGCCACGGCGACGTGAACCTGGAGGACTGCATACGCGCGCTCAACCGCATCGGCTACGAGGGGCCCCTCAGCATCGAGAGGGAAGACTCTGGGATGGACCGCGAGTATGGGGCCAAAGATGCCCTCGCGTTCGCGAGGCGCACGGATTTCGAGCCATCGACGCAGGCTTTCGATGCGGCGTTTGCGAGGGAGGAGTAGCCTTGGAGCGCACAGAGATCGGGGTCGGGCTCGTCGGCTACAAGTTCATGGGCCGCGCCCATTCCAACGCCTACCGCCAGGTCGCGAGCTTCTTCGACATAGAGCCCGCCCCCAGGATGGCCGCCATCTGCGGCCGCGACGAAGCCGGCGTCAAGGAGGCCGCGGACAAGCTGGGCTGGGAGTCTTACGAGACGGACTATCTAGAGCTCATAGCGCGGGATGATATCGGGCTGGTCGACGTTGTTACGCCGGGTAACACGCACCGCGAGATCGTGCTTACAGCCCTCGAAGCTGGCAAGCACGTCCTGTGCGAAAAGCCGCTCGCCAACACGCTCTCCGAAGCCCGCGAGATGTTCACGGCGGCCAGGAACGCGGGCACGGTGAACATGGTCTGTTTCAACTACAGGCGGGCACCCGCGGTGCAGCTCGCAAGGAAGCTCGTCGAGGATGGGCGGATCGGGGAGATCAGGCACTGGCGGGCGACGTATTTGCAGGACTTCATCATGGACCCCGAGTTTCCCCTGATCTGGCGCCTCAAGAAAGAGGTCTCTGGCTCCGGCGCCCTCGGTGACATAGGCGCCCACATCATCGACCTCGCCCACTTCGTCGTCGGCCCCATCTCCGAGGTCACCGGGATGACGGAGACGTTCATAGAGGAGCGACCCCTGGACGACGGGAGCGGTGAGACGGGAGAGGTCACGGTGGACGATGCTGCGGCATTTCTGGCGCGCTTCGAGAACGGCGCGATCGGGACGTTCGAGGCCAGCCGCTTCGCCGCGGGCCGCAGGAACCAGAACTCCTTCGAGGTCAACGGCTCGAAGGGCAGCGTGGCCTTCGACCTGGAAAGGATGAACGAACTCGAGGTGTTCTTCACCGACGACGAAGCCGACGTGCAGGGCTTCCGTACTGTGAACGTGACGGAGCCGGACCACCGCTACACCTGGGCCTGGTGGCCGCCGGGTCACATCCTGGGCTACGAGCACACGTTCGTCCACACCATAAAGGACCTTATGGACGGCATAAAGGCGGGAGAGAGCCCGGCGCCGACCTTCGAGGACGGCTTTCGTTGCCAGGCCGTGCTCGACGCCGTCGAGCGCAGCGCCGCCAGCGGCGAGTGGACGAAACCGGAAGGGATCTAGAATTGGCTGACGGGCCACGCGTAACGATCTGGAACGAGTACAGGCACGAGAAGAGCGACGAAAACGTCGCGGAGATCTACCCCGAAGGCATCCACGACGCGCTCGCCGCGATGTTGAAGGACGGCGGCTTCGAGGTCCGCACGGCGACCCTCGACGAGCCCGAGCACGGGGTTCCCGACGATGTTCTGGATACGACGGACGTTCTCCTGTGGTGGGGTCATGCGGCCCACGAGGAGGTCTCCGACGAGACGATAGATAAGGTACACGAGCGTGTGCTAGGTGGGATGGGCTTGATCGTGCTCCATTCCGGGCACTTCTCCAAGATCTTCAAAAGGCTTATGGGAACGACCTGCGACCTCAAGTGGCGCCACGACGACACGGAGCGTCTCTGGGTCGTCGCGCCGGGCCATCCCATAGCGGAGAGCCTGGGAGAGTACATAGAGCTCGAGGAGGAGATGTACGGGGAGCCCTTCGACGTGCCCCCACCTGACGAGCTCGTCTTCGTGAGCTGGTTCGGCGGGGGCGAGGTCTTCAGGAGCGGCCTCTGCTACAGGCGCGGACGGGGCAGGATCTTCTACTTCCGCCCGGGCCACGAGGAGAACTCCTCCTACCACAACCCCGACGTGCAGCTCGTCATCAGGAACGCCGTCCGCTGGGCTGCGCCCACGCCCGGGGCGACCCCCGTATACGGGCACGCGGAACCGCTAGAGTAAGGCCCGAACCCGGAAGAGGAGAACCGATTGCTATCTGAAGCAGCATCCGCGGAACCCTTGCGCGTCGGGGTGGTAGGCCTCGGCTACGCGGGCGAGCAGCATTTGAAGAACTTCGTGCGGGTGCCCGGCGTGGAGTCCGTAGCGCTGGCCGGATTGGAAAGGGATCGCCTGCGCGAGCTCGGCGAACGTTACGGGGTGCGGGACCTCTACACGAGTTGGGAGGATCTCGTCTCCCGCGACGACCTCGACATCGTGAGCATCGGGGCGCCGAACCACCTGCACGCGCCCATCGCCATAGCCGCCCTCGAAGGCGGCCGTCACGTCCTCTGCGAGAAGCCGCTCGCGCGCAACGGAGGCGAGGCGGAGAGCATAGTGGACTCGGCGAGGGGGGCGGATCGGGCGGTACATATTGCTTTTACCCAGCGCGAGCGAGGCGACGTGCAGGTGCTCAAGCGTCACATCGAGGAGGGGGACCTGGGCCGGATCTACCACGCCAAGGCGACCTGGATGCGTCGCAACGGCATCCCCGGTATCGGCGGATGGTTCACAAGCAAAGAACTCGCCGGCGGCGGTCCGCTCATCGACCTCGGGGTGCACATGGTAGATATGGCCCTCTACCTGATGGGCGAACCCGCCGTCGAGAGCGTGAGTTGCGCGACCTACGCCGAACTCGGCCCGCAAGGGCGCGGTGGCTGGGCCGGCGCGGGGCTCATGACCGGCGAGAAGCCCTACGAGGTCGAGGATCTTGCGACGGCCTTTATCCGCCTCTCTGGCGGAGCGACGCTGGCCCTGGAGGCCGGCTGGGCCGTCTACCGCGAGTCGAGCGACGACTTCGGCGTCACCCTGTACGGCACCGACGGGGGCGCCGAGATGAAGGTGAAAAACTACGGCACCAGCGACACCGTCCGTATCTTTACCGACGTGGCCGGCGTCCCCGCCGTGGTCACGCCTGAAATGGAGCCCCGCGAAGGGCATCTCGCCGTCGTCCGGCGCTTCGTCGAGACCATCCATAGCGGCGAGTGGGAAGGCCAGCACGGCGAAGACGGCCTCGACCGCGCCCGCATCATCGATGCATGCTACACCTCGGCCCTCGAAAATCGTGAGGTCTCGATGGAGGAGATCCGGGCGAGCAGGTGAAAAAGGCTTCGAGCATCAGGACTGTCTCGGCAGACCGTAACCGTAGTTCGAACACCGAAGATCGGGGCGTCGATCCAGACGAAAAGCGGCGCCCCGCGAAGGGACGCCGCATATACAGACCTCCTACCTGAAGCCTGATGCCTGAAACCTCGAAACGAAACAAGGAGGGTTTTGCCATCGCCGAAAATGAGGCGACCAAAGTAGGAGTAATCGGTTGCGGTAAGATCAGCGGCATCTACCTGGAAAACGGGACCGTGTTCGACGGCATCGAGATGGTCGCGTGTTCTGACCTCGTGCTCGAACGTGCCGAGGCCCAGGCGGAAGCCTACAACGTGCCGAAGGCCTGCACGCCGGATGGGTTGCTTGAGGATGAGGAAGTCGAGATCGTTCTCAACCTTACGGTACCTGTCGTACACGCCGAGGTCTCGATGGCGGCGCTTGAGGCGGGCAAGCACGTCTACACGGAGAAGCCGCTCGCCGTGAGCCTGGAGGACGGACAGAGGATGCTGGAGATGGCGGGGGAGAGGGATCTCCTGATCGGCTGCGCTCCGGACACCTTCCTTGGCGGTGGGCTCCAGACCTGCCGCAAGGTGATCGACGAGGGGATCATCGGCGAGCCGGTCGCCGTGACGGCCTTCATGTTGAATCACGGACCCGAAGACTGGCACCCCAACCCTGACTTCTTCTACCAGCCGGGCGCGGGCCCGATGTTCGATCTGGGGCCCTACTACCTGAGTACGCTGACGACCCTGATGGGACTCGTCAGGAGGGTCACGGCGTCGGCCCGCGTAACGTTCCCGGAACGAACGATCACGAGCCAACCCCTTGCCGGGACCAGCATCGCGGTGAACACTCCGACCCATGTGGCGGGTGTGATGGACTTCGAGAGCGGCGCCGTCGGGACGCTCGTGACCTCCTTTGACGTCTGGTCTGAGAACCAGTCGAGGATCGACCTCTACGGTACGGAAGGCACCCTGAGCCTTCCCGACCCGAACACCTTCGGCGGGTCCGTGTGGCTCTGGCGCTCGGACGAGAACGCCTGGACCGGGGTGCCCTTGACCCACCCCTACACCGGGAACAGCAGGGGCCTCGGCCTCGCCGACATGGCCCAGTCCCTGCGCTCGGGTAGACGGCACAGGGCGAGCGGCGAGCTCGGCATGCACGTGCTCGACATCATCCACGCGTTCCTGGACTCCTCCGAGCGGGGCGAGCACGTCGAGGTGGGCAGCACATTCGAGCGTCCCGAAGCGTTGCCGTCAGAGTCATCCGAAGAGATTTTTGGGACTAAGGCATGAGGCGGGATCAGATCTCACTCCAGCTCTACACCGTCCGCGAAGACACCGCCCGCGACATGCCCGGCACGCTGCACAAAATCTCCGAGATCGGCTATTCTGCCGTCGAATTCGCCGGCTCTGGCGGCCTCGCCCCTCAAGACCTCAAGGCCATCCTCGACGACCTCGCCCTCCGAACTTCGGGCGTCCACGTCCCCTTCGACTCCTGGGTAAGAGACCCCGAGACGGTCCTCGCCGGCATGCACGACCTGGGCTGTGCCCATGCTGTCCTGCCCTCGGCCCCGCCCGAGCGCCGCGGGGATGAGGCGTCGGTAGCAAGGCTCGTCGAAGACCTCAACCGTTGGGGTGAGCTGTGCCGCGGGGAGGGCGTCACCCTCTCGTACCACAACCACGACTTCGAGTTCGCGCCGTTGGGCAGAAGCACGATGTGGGACGTGTTCGTCAGGGAGACCGACCCGGAGACCGTCTTGCGGGACGTAGGCGACCGCGTCTCCCTCGTCCACCTGAAGGACATGGCCCCCGACGATACGCTCTCCGATCTACCGGTGGGCGAAGGGACGTTGCCCTGGAACACGCTACTAGAAGCCGCCGACGCGGCCGGGGTGGAATGGTTTATCGCCGAGCAGGACAACCCGAGAGACGCGCTGGAAGACGTGAGATCCAGCCTGCAACACCTGCGCGGACTTGCTAGCGGCTAGTGCCACGTGCACAACGCGCCCATAGACGACGGCTCGAAGCACCAGGTTTCAGCCCTCAGCAAACAAAAAGCTGACCTGCCGAAATGCTGAAATGGAGGTTTGCGAGATTGCGCAAGGACGACGGCTACATCGATACACATCTCAGGGAACCGCTGGTCGAAGAGAACGTCTTTCTGGGTATGCCGGCCGAGGACGTCGAGCCTCCCTCCTTCGACGAGGCATGGAAACTGTTGCCCCATCCATTCTAGGAAGGCCGCGAAGACGTGATGGATTGTTACCGCGGGGCGTGGGAGCTGGCGTTCGGCAACCTGCGCCGTCCCGAGCCGGGGAGCGGCTTCGTATCCAGTTTCATCGACACGGCCTTCAACGACTGCCTGTTCATGTGGGATTCGGCGTTCATCCTTCTGTTCGCCCGCTACGGCAGGCGCGCCTTCGACTTCCAGCGCGCTTTGGACAACCTCTATGCCAGCCAGCACCCCGACGGGTTTATGTGCCGCGAGATCTCCACCCTCGACGGTAGGGACCGCTTCGAGCGCTTCGACGCGACGAGCACGGGCCCGAACGTGATGCCGTGGACCGAGTGGGAACACTACAACGACACGGCTGACCGCGAACGACTCGCCAGGGTCTTCCCGGTTCTCGTCGCCTACCACGGGTGGCTGGGGCGCCACCGCACCTGGCGCGACGGCACCTACTGGACGTCCGGCCTAGGCTCGGGGATGGATAACCAACCCCGGTTTCCGCAGAGTGCCCTGGAGAAATCGGTTGGTCCGAGCGCCTCACCCACCACGGGCACGCCGTCTGGATCGACATGTGCCTCCAGCAGCTCCTCTCGGCGGACCTGCTGTTGCGCATGGCCGAAGCCCTTGGCCGTTCGGAAGAGGTCGCGGACCTGCGCGAAGAGCGCGACGCGCTCTCGGCTACAGTAAACGAGCGTCTGTGGAACGAGGACGCCTTCTACCACGACGAGCTCGCCGACGGGACGCTCTCCGAAGTCAGGACCATCGGGGCATACTGGGCGCTACTTGCCGGCGTGGTGCCGCGGGAGAGGGTAGCGCCGTTCATCGGTCACCTCGAGGACCCGGAAAGCTTCGGGCGTCCCCACCGGGTGCCATCGCTCTCGGCGGATCACCCCGAGTACGATCCGGACGGCGGATACTGGCTCGGCGGGGTGTGGCCGCCGACGAACTACGTGGTCTTGCGCGGCCTGAACCGGGCCGGATAAAACGACCTTGCGCACGAGATCTCGCGCGAAGACCTCGATCACGTGGCGAGGGTTTTCGAAGACACGGGTACGCTCTGGGAGAACTATGCCCCGGAGAGGGCGGCCTCCGGCAACCGCGCAAAGGGCGACTTCGTGGGCTGGAGCGGTCTCGCGCCCATAGCCGGCCTCTTCGAGTACGTGATGGGCTTGCGCGCCGACGCACCCTCAGGATGGCTCCTGTGGGACGTAAGGCTCCTGGAGGGCTACGGCATCAACAATTACCCCTTCGGCAAAGACGGCGTCCTCGACCTCTCCTGCGCGGCCCGCCGCTCCGCCGCGGAAGAGCCGGAGGTCGAGATAAATGCTACCGTCCCCCTGGAGCTCGTTGTAAGGTGGGATGGGGGAGAAAAAACGGTAGCCGTACCGGGAAAGTGAGGCCGGATCCCTTCGGACCATGTCCGGGCTCTCTAAAAAGGCGCTACTGGGCCACTTGCGTCGTTCCCGCTTTCGCGGGAATCTACCACTCCCCGACCCGAACAACCATGCTAGGGTAATCTTTACCGTGGGAATGGTACTTTGCCCGTTCTAAGGGAGGAACGAGCCTTGAGAATAGCCTTTGTCGGCGCGGGTAGCGTCGTATTTACCAAGAATCTTCTGACGGACATCCTGAGCTTTCCCGAGCTGCGCGGGACTACCATTGCCCTGCACGACATAGACGCTGAGCGCCTGGAAACCGCGGGCATGATGGCCCGCTGGACTTCGGAGCAGCTCGGAGCCGGTGCGAAGGTAGAGGAACACCCGGACCTGCGGGGCGCGCTCGAAGGGGCAGACTTCGTCATCAACATGGTCCAGATCGGGATGCACGGGGCGACCCTGCTGGACTTCGAGATCCCGAAGAAATACGGATTGAAACAGACCATCGGGGACTCGATGGGCATAGGCGGCATCTTCCGCGGTCTGCGCACCATCCCGTTCGTGCTTGACCTGGCCGGCGAGATGCGAGAGTTCTGTCCCGAAGCCCTGCTCATGAATTACACGAACCCGATGAGCACCTTGATGGAGGCGTTGTACACAGCCCGTCCCGAGATCGACAGCGTCGGGCTCTGCCACAGCGTCCCTCTCACCGCGCGCGAGATAGCCTCCTACATCGGCGTCGATCACGAACAACTCCTCTACGAGTGCGCCGGCATCAACCACATAGCCTGGATGACCCGCCTCGAAGTAGAAGGCGAAGACGCCTACCCAATGCTGTTTGCGGCGCTGGAAGATCCCGAAGTGTACGCGAAAGACAAGGTACGTTTCGAGCTGCTGCGTAGCTTCGGGTACTTCGTCACCGAGTCGAGCGAGCACAACGCCGAGTACACGCCCTATTTCCTGAAACACGACGACACGATAGAGCGTTACGACCTGCCCGTGGACGAGTACGTCCGACGCAGCGAAAAGAACCTCGTGGCTTACGCCGAGACCCGCCAAAAACTGCTCGATGGGGAAGACTTTCCGTTGGAGCGCAGTGTCGAGTACGGCTCTCTGATCATCCACTCGTTCGTCACGGGCGACGCGCGGGCCGTCTACGGCAACGTCGAGAACACGGGCCTCATCACCAACTTCCCCGACGGCTGTTGCGTCGAGGTGCCGATCCTGGTCGACGGCACCGGTTTGCATCCCTGCCACGTCGGAGATCTCCCGCCACAGTGCGCGGCGACCTGCGCGCCCCACACGGCGGTCCAGAACCTCACGGTCAGAGCTGCGCTGGAAGGTAGGCGCGACCACGTCCACCACGCCGCGATGCTCGACCGTCATGCCCCGAGCGTGCTCTCCCTGGATGGGATAGCAGCCATGGTGGACGAGCTCATAGAAGCCCACGGCGACGCCCTGCCAGAAGGCATCCGTACCGTCGGTGTGGGGAGGCGCCGCATGTGATCCCACCACTCGCAATTCCCACGACGGCATTCCCGCGAAGCTTGTCCGCCTACCCGTGCCCGGTCGCGACCTGCTCACCGAGAAGGGCACGATTCGATGCTGATACTGGATCCCCTCGAAGTCGCGGTACTGTGGGAGACGCCGGGGGATGACCCGAGAAGCCGAAAGCGAGGTGCGAGGGTGAGATTCCCCGATAACTTCCTGTGGGGTACGGCGACGGCGTCCTACCAGGTCGAGGGCGCCGTCACAGAGGACGGATGTTGCCCGTCGATCTGGGACACGTTCAGCCACACCGAGGGCAAGGTCCACCATGGCGACACGGGCGATATCGCCTGCGATCAGTACCACCGTCTCGAAGCAGACCTCGACCTGATGTCCGAGCTTGGGATGCAGGCCTACCGCTTCTCCGTGGCCTCGCATACAGCCCGAGGGGACCGGTCCCAGCAACCAGAAGGGCCTCGACTACTTCAAGCGCCTGGTCGATGGCCTGAGAGAACGCTCTATCAAGCCGATTCTCACACTCTACCATTGGGATCTGCCGCAGGCGCTCGAAGACCGCGGCGGCTGGACCAGCAGGGAGACGAGCGAGCGCTTCGCCGAATACGTCGGAGTAGTCTATGAGGCGCTTTCGGACGAGGTGGGGTTTTGGATCACCCTGAACGAGCCCTGGGTATCGGCCTGGATGGGCTACGGCCTCGGCGTCCACGTGCCGGGACACCGAGACAGCAACAAGGCCCTCGCGGCCACGCACCACCTCCTACTGGGCCATGGGCTCGCGATGGAGAGGATGCGCTCCGCCGGGGACGGCAACCGGCTCGGCGTCACGTTGAACCTGCATCCTGGCTACCCGTCACGAAACACCGATGCCGACAGGGAGGCCGCCCGCAGAGCCGACGGACAGGCGAACAGACTCTATCTGGATCCTCTATTTCGCGGCGAGTACCCCGAAGATATTTTCTCGTATTACGGAGAAAAGGGTGCGGACCTATCGTTCGTTCGGGATGGGGACTTGCAAAGGATATCGATTCCCATCGACTTCTTCGGCATCAACTACTACTTCAGGAACACGGTCCGCGAGGCGCCCGTCGAAGAGTGTCGGAGCGTTCCCTTCGCCGACCTTGGGGCGCGTCCCGTCATACCGCATTCGGGGGAGAAGACGGCGATGGGATGGCCCGTCGAGCCGGACGGGCTCACGGAGATGCTGGTTCGGATCAAGGACGAGTACGCCGACGTGCCCATCTACGTGACCGAGAACGGGCGCGCTGCCCATGACTACATAGACCCCGAGGGCGGCGTCGACGACGAGGAGCGCATCTCGTACCTCGACAGCCATTTCCGGGCCGCCCACGAGGCGATCGAACAGGGCGTAGACCTGCGCGGTTACATGGTGTGGTCTTTCCTGGACAACTTCGAGTGGGCCGAGGGGTATTCAAAGAGGTTCGGGATCGTGTTCGTGGAGTACGGAACGCAGCGGCGGGTCCCCAAGTCGAGCGCCCGCTGGTACGCTGAGGTCATCCGGCGCAACGGGCTGGGGTAGGGAGATATCGGAAAGGATCGAGCCTTGAACTATAGAAACCTTGGCGAGACGGGGATGCGCGTATCGGAGATCAGCCTCGGCACCTGGGCCCTGGGGGGCGAGTGGGGCACCGTCGCCGAAGACGACGCCTACGCCTCCTTAAACCGGGCGGTCGACCTCGGGGTCAACTTCCTCGACACGGCGGACGTCTACGGCAACGGGCGGAGCGAGAATCTGATCGGACGTCTCCTCAAGGACCGCCCGAACGATGAGATCTTCGTAGCGACCAAGGCCGGACGACGCCTGGACCCCCACACCACAGAAGGCTACAACCACGAGAACCTCGAGAGGTTCGTCGAGCGAAGCCTGAAGAACCTTGGTGTCGAAGCATTGGACCTGCTACAACTCCACTGCCCGCCGACGGAGACGTACCGGCAGGACTCTACGTTCGAGGCGCTGGACCGGCTGCAGGAAGCGGGAAAGGTCCGCAACTACGGGGTGAGCGTCGAGAAAGTAGAAGAGGCGCGGATGGCGCTCTCTTACCCGAACGTGAGGACCGTCCAGATCATCTTCAACATCTTCCGCCAGAAGCCGGCAGAGGAGTTCTTTTCGCTCGCCGAAGAACGCAACATAGGCATCCTGGCCCGCGTGCCTCTGGCGAGCGGCCTCCTCTCGGGCAAGATGAGCGCCGACCGCGCCTTCGACGAAAACGACCACCGCTTCTTCAACCGCGAGGGAGAGGCCTTCGACCGTGGAGAGACCTTCTCCGGTGTGAACTTCGAGACGGGCCTCGAGGCCGCTGAGGAGTTGAAAGATCTCGTGCCAGAGGGGCATACCCTCGCGCAGTTCGCGTTGCGTTGGATCCTTATGCACCCGGCAGTCTCCTGCGCCATCCCGGGCGGCAAGAACCCTTCCCAGGTAGAGGACAACGTCGCCGCCGCCGAAATGGTCCCGCTCTCGGACGCCGCCATGCGGCGAGCGCGCGAGATCTACGACCAGTACGTCCGCCCGGAGGTCCATCACCTGTGGTAGGCTGGACCGTACCACGTCCGGAGTACCCGCGCCCTCAATTCCGCAGAGAGGATTGGATCAATCTCAACGGCGAGTAGCACTTCGCCTTCGACGACGAAGACGGGGGACTAGCCGATCGCTGGCAAAACGTTACCCCCGAGAGCCTTCGTTCGGGCGGTGCACCTTTCGATCGCAGCATCATCGTCCCCTTCTGCTACCAGTCGAAGCGCTCCGGCGTCGGGGAGACGGCCTTCCACGACGTGGTCTGGTACACCCGCATCTTCGAATACGCGTCCGCGGGCGACGCGCGTCTACTTTCGGAGCCGTGGATTACCACGCGACGGTCTGGGTGAACGGCGTGCAGGTGGCGTCCCACGAAGGCGGGCATACGCCGTTCTCCGCGGACGTGACCTACACCCTCTCCGGCAAAGCCGCCCGCTATGCCAAGCCCATCTTCTGGACCGAGACCAGCGTACCGGGAACGGTCGAAGACCGGCTGCGCTGGTTGAAGGACCCGCTAGAACTGGTCCAACGCCTGCGCTCCGGGGGACTTCCACTCGTCGGCTACACGTGGTGGCCCCTCTTCAGCCTGCTAGACTGGGCTTATCGCGAGGGAGTGAGGCCACCGGAGGCCTACCTGTGGCACATGGGGATGTACGATCTCGAGCCGGACGGTAGAGGGACTTTTCTGAGGACCGAAACAACCGTGGTAGGCGCGTTTCGGACAGCGACGGAGAGGATATCGGAGCGTTGAAGAAAGAGATCGAGCAGAAGGAAGACGGCCGCTACGTAATCTTCTACACCTTCGAGGACGAAGAGGAGGAGGAAGGGGATTGAACCAGCTCCGCTGGGATCCGACGCTGCGGGAGTGGGTCGCCTACGCCACCCACCGCCAGGACCGAACGTTCCTGCCACCGGCCGAGTACTGTCCCCTGTGTCCGACCAGACCGGGGGACTTCCCGACGGAGGTCGAGAGGGAGCACTACGAGATAGCCGTCTTCGAGAACAAGTTCCCGTCGTTCGCCCCCGACGCCGGCGCGCCAGACGAGCCGGGCAGCGCCCTCACGCCGACGGCCCCGGGTCGCGGCGTCTGCGAGGTCGTCCTGTACTCCGACGACCACGACTCGACGCTCGCCGGCATGAGCGAGCGCCGCATAGAGAACCTCGTCGAGGTCTGGGCCGACCGTTACCGGGAGCTCGGCGCCCGCGAGGAGGTAGCGTACGTCTTCATCTTCGAGAACAAGGGCGAGGCCATCGGGGTGACGCTGCACCACCCGCACGGCCAGATCTACGGCTTCCCCTTCGTACCGCCACGCCCGGCAGAGGAGCTACAGGCGGCCCGCGAATACAGGGAAGATAAAGATGGGTCCTGCCTCCACTGCGACGTGCTAGGGCAGGAGCAGGAGGACGGCCGCAGGGTGGTCGTGAAGGGCGAGCACTTCACGGCCTTCGTACCATTCTACGCCCACTTTCCGTTCGAGGCGCACGTCTACGCTCGTCGCTGCGCTCCGTCCATAGCCGAACTCGACGCCAACGAACGCCGGGATCTTGCATCCGTCCTGAAGCGCCTGCTCGTCGGCTACGACGCCCTGTTCAGCTTCTCGCTCCCCTACATGATGGTGATGCACCAGGCCCCGACGAACGGCGAGGACTACGACGGCCTCGCCCACTTCCACATCGAGTTCTACCCGCCGAACCGCACCGAGGACAAGCTGAAGTACCTCGCCGGAAGCGAGACCGGGGCGGGCGCGTTCATCATGGACGTGCTACCTGAGAAGAGCGCCCAGACCCTGCGCGGAAAGTTCGAGGGTCGATGAAGATACTCGTCACCGGAGGGGCAGGCTACATCGGGAGCGTCGTAGCCTCCCAGCTCGTAGAGGCCGGCCACGAGACGGCCGTGCTCGACGACTTCTCCAAGGGCCATGCCGACGCCGTACCCGAGGGGGCGCATCTGGTACGGGGAAACCTTCTCGACTCCGGCTTCGTCCGGGAGACGCTCGCCGATGGGTTCGACGGGGTGCTCCACTTCGCGGCGCTCTCCCTCGTCGGCGAGTCTGTGGAAGAGCCAGAGCTGTACTACCGCAACAACGTCTGCGGCACGCTCAACCTCCTTGGGGCGATGCGCGAAACCGGTGCCGAAAAGCTCGTCTTCTCGTCCACGGCGGCCGTGTACGGAGAGCCCGATGAGGTGCCGATAAGGGAGACGGCCCCGGCGTTGCCGACCAACCCCTACGGGAGCTCCAAGCTGGCGGTGGACAGGCTCATCGGCGCCGTGGCGGAGGCCCGCGGGTTGGCGGCGACGAGCCTGCGGTACTTCAACGTGGCTGGGGCAAGTGGGCGGTTCGGGGAGGACCACCATCCCGAGACGCACCTGATCCCCCTCGTCCTCAAGGCTGCGGCCGAAAACTCGGCCGTCAAGATCTTCGGCACCGACTACCCGACGCGCGACGGCACAGCCGTGCGCGACTACATCCACGTCGAGGATCTCGGCCGAGCCCACCTGCTCGCGCTCGAAGCAGCCAAGCCCGGTAAGCACCGAGTCTACAACTTGGGAAACGGTGCCGGATTCTCGGTCAGGGAGGTCGTCGAGGCGGCCCGTAGCGTCACCGGCAGGGAGATAGAGGCGGTCGAGTGGCCGCGGCGCGCGGGGGACCCGCCGGTGCTCGTGGCCTCGAGCGACAAGATCCGAGCCGACCTCGGCTGGAAGCCTGACAAGCCGGAACTGGAGGCCATGATCTCCGACGCCTGGACCTGGATGCAAGACCACCCAGACGGCTACGCCGACTAAGAGCCTGCCTTGCGAGAGACCGAGCAGAAGGCGGCAGAGGCGTACACGGAGAGGTTCGGTTGCGAGCCGGACCTCATAGCCAGCGCGCCCGGCCGCATAAACCTGATCGGCGAGCACACGGACTACAACGGCGGCTTCGTCCTCCCCTGCGCCATCGACCGCCGCATTGCCGTCGCGGTGGGCAAAGGAGAAGGCGCGCTCTACTCCGCGGACTTCGACGAGACTCGCGAGGTGGGGGAGAAGGACGATTCCTGGGCAGATTACCCACGCGGCGTCGTCTGGGCGATGGGGCATGAAGGGTACGAGATCGACCCTTTCAGGGCCGCCTTCGCAGGTGATGTGCCACTCGGGTCCGGGCTCTCCTCGTCGGCGGCCATCGAGGCCGCGACGGCGCTCGCCCTCGACGTCCTCTTCGGGTTCGACATCGGACGCAGAGACCTCGCCGTCCTCTGCCAGCGGGCCGAGAACGACTACGTGGGTGTCGCCAGCGGCGTCATGGACCAGTACGCATCCCTGCTCTGCGAGGCGGGAGCCGCCTTGCTGGTGGACTGCCGTTCGCTGGAGGCAAAGAGCGTGCCGCTCGACCTCGCTGCCGCTGGCCTCGTACTCCTCGTCTGCGACACCCGCGTCGAGCGCGGCCTCGCCGACACCGGCTACAACGACCGCAGGTCGACCTGCGAACACGCGGCCTGGACGCTCGGCATCGAGGAACTGCGCGACGCTACAGAAGGGGATCTCGACCGTCTCTCCGGCGAGGAACTCAAACGCGCGCGCCACGTCGTCTCGGAAAACGCCCGCGTCCTCGAAGCCGTCGATGCCTTGAAGAACGACGACTTCGACGAGTTCGGACGACTGATGTATGCCTCGCACGCCTCCCTACGTGACGACTACGAGGTCTCCACCCCCGAGCTCGACACCTTCGTCGAAACGGCGAAGGAGCACGGCGCCACGGGCACCCGTCTCACCGGCGCGGGTTTCGGCGGATGCGCGATCGCCCTCGTCCCCGAAGGCAAGACCGGTGAGGTTACCCAAGCTTGCGGACGAAAATTCGCCGAAGCTGAGTTAGAGGAGCCAGCCTTCTACGAGTTTGTACCCGCAGCCGGTGCGGAGCTTGCGAGTTAGGGAGGGGAGTCCATCATTGGGAGGGCGTAGATGAGCCGGGAGTCGAGGGACCGGGACCTGCGAGAGCTAATGGAAGCGCACGGCGTCGGGACGCTGCTCCTGAACCATCCCGCGAACTTCGCCTGGTACACGGGTGGCGCGGACAACAGGGTGGACCGCGGGGTTCCGGCCGGGGTAGCCAGCGTTCTGATCACAGAGAACGACGCCTACATCGTGACCAACAACATCGAAGCGCTCAGGATGCGCGAGGAGCAAACGCCACGGATGGAGGTGGTCAAACACCCCTGGCACGAGGACCCCGGCCGGCTCCTGCGGGAGCTGACCGGCGGCGCCGGCGTGGGTACGGACGGCCCTTCCGAACACGGTCGGGACCTTTCGGCTTAGATAGCGCCCCTTCGCTACGTTCTCGACAGGGAGGCGATCGAGGCCTACAGGCACCTGGGCGCGGACACGGTCTTCGCTATGT
The DNA here is from genome assembly GCA_046733115.1 of Actinomycetota bacterium. Classification (GTDB taxonomy): domain Bacteria; phylum Actinomycetota; class Rubrobacteria; order Rubrobacterales; family Rubrobacteraceae; genus Rubrobacter_D. The sequence continues at coordinate 15,313 of JBKPOM010000116.1, forward strand.
CTGAGGTAGCGGAATCCCTCTCGCCCGAAACGGACGAGCTCGAGGCCGCAGCGGACCTGTCGGCGGCATGCCTGAAACGGGGCATGTTCACGCCCGTCCTGCTCGCAGCATCCCCGGAGCGGCTCGTGCGCTACCGGCATCCCACCTCGCACGGCGGGCCCCTCGGAAAGCAGGCCATGCTCGTCGCCTGCGCAGAGCGCGGCGGCCGCTTCGCCAACCTCACGCGGATGATCTACTTCGACGACCCCGACCCCAGGACGGTCCGTCGCCAGCGGGCCTGCGAAGAGATCCTACGCCTGATGAGGGAAGAGGCCACCCGCGAGGGCCGCCCCCTGGCCCAGGCCTTCGATGACTGCCACCGCTTCTATGCCGAAGCGGGTTTCCCCGAAGGCTGGCGGTACCACCACCAGGGAGGAATGACCGGCTACGCCTCGTGCGAGATCATCGCGAATCCCTCCACTCAGCAGGAGATAAAAGAAGGCCAGGCGTTCGCCTGGAACCCCTCGCTCCAGGGAGCCAAGGCCGAAGAAACCTTCATACTCGGCCCGAACGGCCCCGAATAACCCACTCTCCAAGCGTGTAAGCACGCTCAGGCTGACGCCTGCGCTCGTCAGCCAGGGTGCAAGTGGCGCCGTCCGCCGGCACCCACGAACCCGTCTAGCCCAGGGCCCATCTGGATAGTTAGCCGGGTAACTATCCGTCAAGAAGGCCGAAAAGCCGACTGCTGAAAGCGGAAGCCGAAGGCTGAAGCGTGCTGACAAGCGGAGGCGAAGCCGCAGCGTGCTGATCCAGTTTAGGGTTGGTCCCTGTCGGGTACTCTGAAAGTACAAGTAGAGTGAAAGGATTTCATTCATGGCTAAAGAGTTGCAGGGCAAGAAGATCGCGATCCTTCTGGCGCCGGTAGGCACGGAGCAAGTCGAGTTCACCGAGGCGAAGAAGGTTGTGGAGGACGAGGGCGCCACGGTTGACGTTGTGGGCATCGAGAAGGGCGACGCCCAGACCCTGAACAGCGACGTGAATCCCGGGGAGACGTTCACGGTGGAGAAGACGTTCACCGAGGTCTCCGCGGACGAGTACGACGGCCTGATCGTACCCGGCGGCACCGTCGGCTCGGACAACCTACGTGGCGACGAGGACGCCGTGGACTTCGTTCACTCCTTCTTCGAGCAGGCCAAGCCCGTGGGCGTCATCTGCCACGGAGCCTGGACGCTCGTCGAAGCCGACGTGGTTAGCGGCAGGACCTTGACGTCCTACCCGACCCTCCAGACCGACATCCGCAACGCGGGCGGTAACTGGGTGGACGAGGAGGTCGTCACCGACCAGGGTCTCGTCACGAGCCGCAACCCTGGCGACCTCGAAGCTTTTTGCGCCAAGATCGTCGAGGAGTTCGCCGAGGGCAGGCACGAAGACCAGAGAAGAAGCGCGTAGGAAGCATTTCAGCCTATTTTCGCTGAAACTTGAGGTCACACCACATCGCCGGGTCCCATTCGCAATGGGGCCCGGTTTTTCGCAGCCGACAAGCTGAAGTGCTAATAAGCGGAAGAGCTGACCGGCTGGTTTACCCATCCACGAGTGGGGTAAAGATTGCGTTCGGACGATTGTAAACGGCACGGGAGGACAGATGCCGCAGCGGATTGACTCAAGCATAGAGGTAGGGGCCCCGGTCCAGCAGGTCTACGATTACTGGAGCACCCTGGAGAACCTGCCGCAGTTCATGAAGAACATCGAGGAGGTGCGGCAAACGGGTCCTGACACCACCCACTGGGTCGTCAAGGGGCCTTTGGGTTACAGGGCCGAGTTCGACGCCAAGACCACCCAGAACAAGCCCAATGAGGCGATAGGGTGGAACTCCGTAAACGGCGACGTGCAGACCTCTGGTCAGGTGCGTTTCAAGGAAGTGGCGCCAGATCGCACGCGCGTCGAGGTCCAGATGAACTACTGGGACACTCCGGGCGGCGCGATCGGGGAGGTCGCTTCGAGGATGACCTCCGGCCCGAAAGCCAACCTGGAGCAGGACCTCAGGAACTTCAGGGACATCCTGGAGGGCACGGCGACCCCTGAGGAGGTCCAGCAGCGTCCCGCCGCAGCGGACGTCCACAGCGGCGCCATCGCGTTCCTCACCTCGGGCACCGGCCTGCTCATCCTCGGCGGAAGTCTCGTGCTCTGGCTTCTGCTGCGCAGACGTCGCTCTCGCAGTAAGTCCCGAATAATCTTCGAGTTCTAGAGCATTTGTCATAGCAGTTGGCCCATCGAACGGTAACCGCAGTGGCCGAAGAACCCTCGGGTATCATGGGCCGTGAGCGTGTCCAGCGCCCGGCCCATCGCTCCGATCAGCGCCGAGCGTGTGCGCGCCTCG
>JBKPOM010000117.1:0-3436 GCA_046733115.1 Actinomycetota bacterium
CTCCGAGCGGCTGGGGCGGGAGCGCACGGTGCTGGCGGTGGTGCTGGCCTGCGCGCTGCTCACCTACGGTGGCGTCAGCCTCTTCGTTGTGGCCTTCGCCGTGGTGCCGGTGGCTGACGCGCTGTTCCGGCAGGCGGAGATCCCGCACCGGCTGATCCCCGCCACCGTCGCGCTCGCCTTGGTCATCACCCTGGGCTCGACCCTCGGGTCCTTCTGAGGGTCGAGCCAGAGCGTTTCTCACAGCGCCTTTCATAGTTACTGCACCGGGATGCGGTAGCCGCAGTGGGCGAAGAACCCTCGTGCATCCCGGTCACTCACGGCCCCCCTATGGCTTGATGGGCGGCACGCCGCTAGCCTTTTCGCTTCGGGTAAGCGGCTTCTCTGCTCACCAGGACACGCGGTCATGATACGCTGCCTTCCACGAAGGCCGAGCAGGACACGTGCGCGAAGTGTCAACCACTGGCATGATGGTTGGTGGAGCGAAGCGTCGAGCGAGGAGGGAATGGGGCAAAATGGGCATCTTTCCTACCAGGATAGTTTTGGCGACGGACGGGTCGAAGGAGGCCGCGCGTGCCACCGAGACGGCGGTCGGCCTGGCGCAGAAGACGGGCTCCGGGTTGCGCGTCGTTCACGTGCTCTTCTGGTCCTCGGAGAGCCCCGGGATCCGGAGGTCTTCGACCCTGCCGTACGCGAGGAAGTTAGAGGAAGGGCAAGAGAGGGGCTGGAGGAGCTGGTAGGCGAGATCGAGGCCTCGGGGGGAGCGGTGGAAGGCTCTCGCCTCAGGGTGGGGCGTCCGGACGCCCAGATCGTAGCCGAGGCCGAAGAGGCCGGCGCCGGCCTGATAGTCATGGGCAGCGGGGGATTCGGCAGGGTAAGGCGGGCGTTGACGGGTAGCGTCTCGGACTCGGTCGTGAGGCACGCCCACTGCCCCGTTATGGTGGTGCGAAAGCAAAAGGGACAGGCAGCCTAGAGACAACGGTTCGGGATACGGTCGAGGCCGACTCAGTAGCTCTTAATACGAGTCCTCGTTAGGCGGGCGCCGCGCTTCGGCCACCAGGCCCGAGCGCTCGACTCCTGGTCCAGGGGCCGCGGCCATCAGCTCTCCTCGCCGCGCAATGGTCAGCACGCATACGGCGTCCTCACGGCGTGGCGCTGGCAGGCCGCAATCACGCAGGAGCAGGTGGGGCTCGTCAGCAGCCCGCCGTCGACGGCATGGACCTGCCGATCTCTGAGCGCGCCCTCTGACCTCAATCGGGCAAGCACGGGCAATGTCGCCAGCGTCAAAGTGCATACCGAATGATCGCTGCTATCGTTCCGTTGCCTGGCACATCGACGTCGCGTACGGCGAGTACCCGTCCGCCGTTGAGCAAGACGCGCCTTGCGATCTCGTCGACGACGTCGTAGGTAATCGCGTCGTCGTCCGAGAACGTGACGGCGCCACTCTCCTCATCGAGCTCTCCTGACATCTTATTTTCGATGTCGACGAGCAGCGTATCGACCGCGCCGTACGTGGCCGCGCGCGCCACGGTGGCGACATCGGTGGAAGCGCGATTTTGCGAGGAGCGCAGCTCGAACCGGTCGCGGATCGCCGCGAGCTCGCTTGCGTACACCTCGTCCAACACGGACCGCGCCGTAGCCGCGAGCTCGACGTCGGTCATGCGGTCGGGATTGCCGCGGATGCCCGGCTCGACAAGGTGGGGATAGCTATTCAAGGAACGATATATGGACGCGATCGGCTCGGTGGCGGCGAGGATCAGCGGCAACTCGAGACCCGCGAGCACGCCGCGCAGCGCCTGATCGACCGCCCGCGCGAACTGGCGCTGCCTGGTCTTTTGGCCCTCGGAGCCTTGGAACCGGAAGCTCGGAGATCGATCTGCAATAGACGCCTTGCCCGCCGCGCTCGCGGCGTCGGCGGGGAGGTCGGGAACGTCGACCACGAACGGCGCACCTTCGCGCGTCACCTCCACAAGACGCACCGCGCCGGCGGACAGCGCTAGAACGAACGCTGCCTGCGGAAACGTGACCGAACGAAGCAGTGGCTTGACGTAGAACCGGTCCGCCACCTCGACCTCGCTCTTGAGCCGGTTGGGTAGCCGAAACGTTTGCACCATCGCCGGGGACGCGAACACCGCAAGGCTGCGGGCCTGCGCGGCCCAGAAGGCGCCGTCCTCGACGAGATCCTTCAGCCCATCACGAATTTCCGCTACGGCGCGTTGATCCGCTCCGGCCGCTTCCAACTGCTCGGTCGCCGCGGCAGCGAGGTTCTTCAGTTCGATTCGGTCCGCCTGCGCATTCCTCGTTATCGTGCTCGTCGACAGGTAGATCGACACGCAACACGCGTCGCGCGTCGTGAGCAGTCGCTCGATCTCAGATCGGGTGGGGATGTCGGTGTGAAGCGTCAAGGCGTTTTTCTCCTCTCGCGGTCTCTTCCGCCCAAACCTGTGTTAGGTGGACGATCGTCGCGACGGCCGCCCCCATGTCGGCCACGCAGATCCATTCGTGGCGCGAGTGAAAGTCATGGCCGCCGGTGAAGATGCTCGGGGTCGGGAGGCCACGCTCCGAGAGGCGCGAGCCGTCCGTGCCCCCGCGAACGAATTGGAGCTCCGGCTCGAGGCCCGCGCGTCGCACCGCCTCCTGAGTATATTAGGCATACAGCATGTGGAGGTCAAGAATATGAAGTCGAATGCAGGCTACGTAGATCACAGAAATGTTGCGATACTCTAACCCTCCCGTACGCTAGCTACTGCGAAGCTCGCTTCTCTACCGATGGTGTCAGATGAGCCTCACCGATGATCTGGGGTGTACTCATATCCTGAGTAACCGGCTTAGATAAGCCGAATTGGGAGGGCCGACGAGCGGCCTCGAACCGCTGACCCCTGCTCCTGCTACGAGTGATCCATCAGGCGTTGCGGGGGTTTGCCTAGGGTTGCAAATGCCGCATATATAGGCCGGTTCTTTTCTCTGCTTTGCCACGTGTTGCACGATATTGCGTTCCCGGTGGGGTCAGAGTGGTTTTAAAAGTCCGTGGATTACGCGTCGCCGGTTGTCTTGTGATTTGCAGATCCAGATAGCATAGTAACCGCGCGCCGAGGGTAACATTGTCCGTGCCAGTCGGGCGACGAAGGGAGCGAACCGTGCCCCAAGAGTACGAGCAGAGCCAGACCATAGACGCCCCGCCCGAAGAGGTCTTCGCTTGGCTCGCGGACGTTGCCAACCTGCCCGAGTACCTGCCCCCCGTGGTAGCCTCCTCGTCGAAGGGGCCTTCGGCCGAGGGTGTCCCAGGCCAGAGGATCAGAACGACGCTCGAGTACCCGGGGGAGGAGGAGCGAACCTTCGACGCCGAGGGCTACCTCGCCGTGGACGAGAGGGAACGCAGAATGGAGTGGGGTGCGGAGGTCGGACGCGACTACTCGGGGTGGCTCACGGTCGCGAACCG
>JBKPOM010000118.1:0-4392 GCA_046733115.1 Actinomycetota bacterium
CGCCCACGTCGCAGAAGTTGGCGGGCTCGCCGCCGGCCTGGGCGACCACGTCGAGCGTGCTCATCACGAGCCCCGCCCCGTTGCCCAATATGCCCACGTCGCCGTCGAGCTTGACGTACTGCAGGCCCACCTCCTGCGCGCGCTGCTCCTGCGCGTCCGCGGCCTCCACGTCGTGCAGGTCGGCGATGTCTTTGTGCCGGTACAGGCTGGAGTTGTCGACGGTCACCTTCGCGTCCAGCGTCAGGACGCGCCCGTCGTTCGTAACTACGAGGGGATTGATCTCGACCAGGCTCGCGTCGAGGCCCTCGAAGGCTTTGTACAGATTGGTCAGCGTCCTTCCGACGCCCTTCGCGGCGTCTCCTTCGAGCCCGGCGGCGAAGGTGATCTCGCGCACCTGGTAAGGAAGGAGGCCGACCAGGGGATCAACGCGCAGCCTGACGATGGCGTCGGGGTTCGTCTCGGCGACCTCTTCGATCTCCACGCCGCCGTCCGTGGAGAACAAAATTAGGGGCCGCTTGGCCGTCCGGTCCACCGTGATGGAAAGGTAGAACTCTCGATCTATCTCCGCTCCGCTCTCGACGTAGACGCGCCTGACGGTGTGCCCGCGAATGTCCATGCCGAGGATCTGTTCGGCTGCCTCTTCGGCCTCCCGCGGACTGCTCACGACCTTGATGCCTCCGGCCTTGCCGCGCCCGCCGGTGAGGACCTGGGCTTTGATCGCCACCGTTCCCCTAAGGGCCTCGGCGGCCCTCGCGGCTTCCTCAGGTGTTCCGGCGACGATGCCGGGCAGCGTCTCCAGGCCGTAGTTCCTCAAAAGCTCTTTACCCTGATACTCGTAGAGATCCAAGATCCAAAACCCCCGCCTAGCCCGCCATGACGGTCCAGAATTATACAGACTCCACCATCCCAGGCTTAGAGTGCGTTGCAAAACCTGACGACAAGTGGGTAAGCTTCCGCGCGAATTTAGCTAACGTCTCCGGTAGCGTATCGAAGCCGGACGTTGTGCGCCCGGTACCACGGATTCGAGCACCGGACGCTGATCCTCCATGCCGTGTTTTCGCTGGCCGCGACGGTCGACAAGACGCTGTAGGGGGTTGCTTCGTGGGCACTTCGAAGGATTCCCCGGGCCCCATACTGGATGGTCGACCGCCTCGGGGTGGGGGACGCGGCGGCCGCCTCGCGTATCGCAGGCCTCGGCGCGCACCCCGCGCCCTGTGGGGAGTTCTGGCACGGTGAGCCTCCGCTCGTAGTGATTTTCTGGCACGGCGCCCGGATTTCGTGCATTGATTTGCATCTTTATTCGGCACCGCTAGATGTTGTGCTCTGCCCCTTGCCGGTGACGCCAGGATACCGGGCTTTCGGGAACACCGCAGGGCCAGTTCATGCACGATCGTGGATGCGAATTGCGGAGAAGCCCCTACTAAGACGTTCGGGAAATAGGGGAGTAACGCGAGTTTGTGAGAGACTCGTACGGTAAAGCGGCCCGAGAACGTTCTCCGTTACGAGTTTTCGGTGGTCATCCTGCACGTTTGCGGCTCCCACGGCCACGGTTTGGGCAGAACTCACACCGGAAAGGTATTTCCCTTACGAATCCTTTACCTCGCCGGGGAAGGACGACGTGGGGAGAGCGACGTCTGTCGCCTGCCGGGGGGCGGCTCCATGCGCTTGCGTTCCGGACCGCGGCGTAGCGCAGCACGACCACGTCGCAGGAGGCATGGTCCACGACGAAGCGTGCCGGGTGGCCCAGGGGCTCCTTCCCCGTCCCGCGTCGGGTATCTTGTTTTGCCGGTGAAGTTGACACGAAGGCACTTCTTGAAGGTCGCGGGGGCGGGGACAGCCGGCGTGGCTACGCCCAGGGCCTCGGCCACCCTGGGATCCCGCTTCGAAGAGTAACTTCCCAGAGGGGGTTCGAAGGTGAACGTTATCTTGGTGATCGTGAACAGCCTCGGGACGATAAAAAAGAAGTGCCTGAAAACGCTCCGCATCTTTACTACTCTCCGTACTTGTTGTGCAAGCAATCGCTGGGGGATAAACAGCAGCTTTCGCTTAGATGGGAGAGCGTCCGCCGTTCATCACGCCCGTGCAGGGGACCGGGGCCCCCGCACGAAGATTCGGACGTAGAATACCCCTACGGAGAGCGAGGAGTCGATGAAAGCTGGCACCCGGATACTGTTGGTAGAGGACGACCGTTCGATCGTCGGCTTCGTCGAGCCCGAGCTGGAGCACCTCGATTTTCACGTGCGCTGCGCCTACGACGGGGTCGCGGGCCTCGAAGAGGCGCAGACGTTCTCGCCAGACCTTATCATCCTCGACATCATGCTGCCCTTTATGGATGGGGTCGGGGTCCTCAAGCGGTTGCGCCAGGAGGGCAGCAGGATACCCGTGATCATGCTAACCGCCCGCGACACCACGCTCGACAAGGTCCACAGCCTCGACCTTGGCGCAGACGACTACCTCACCAAGCCGTTCGACATCGAGGAGCTTCTGGCCCGCATCCGCGCGCTCTTGCGGAGGGCGGAAGGGGACGAGGTGCTGCGCGTAGCGGACCTCGAGATCAACACCTCCACCCGCGAGGTGCGTCGCGCCGACAGAGAAATAGAACTGACAGCCCGCGAGTACGAGCTGCTCGAGTTCATGGCCCGAAACCCTCGTCGGGTGCTCTCCCGCGAGTTCCTCCTCGCACGGGTGTGGGACGAGGAGCTCGGCCTGACGACCAACCTGGTCGACGTCTACGTCTCCTACCTCAGGAAAAAGGTGGACGCACCGGGCGAGATGAACCTCATACGCACGGTGCGCGGGGTCGGATACGTCCTGAAGGAGGCCTGAGCACGTGCCAATCCGGTGGCGCCTGACGCTGTTTATCGCCCTGGCGATAGGCGCGATACTCCTGATTCTTGGCGTTGCGCTCTTCTTCTTGCTCCGCGATGCCCTGCTGTCGAACGTGGAGAACACTACCAGGCAAAGGGCCGAGAACGCCGCGGGCAGCATACGCGAGGGAGCACCCCTGGACAGGGAAGACACTGAGGAACTCAGCCTCGACGGCGTCTTCGTCATCGCTATAGCGGTGTGCAATGGTATTGAGCCATCTTTATGTCGAGGGTCGGACGGTACCGTGATCGTACACCATTACGCAGCCCATTCACGCGCGAGGCCGATGATCGGAGGAGTGGGTCAACTGCACCGACTACCGCCTTAGGGACGAAAGGGGACGTGTGCTCACCGAAACGGTCGACCTTCCGAAGGGTGGAGGTGGAGACACCGTCTGGCGAAGGGCGCTCGACACGGGCGAGCCTGCCTCGGGCACGGCGCTGGAGCCGGCCGATGGCCGCGCACGGGTACCCGCGGCGACGAGGGTGCGCCCCTAGATGTCGGTCGCCACGACCTCGGTAAGATCGCGAAGGTGGCAGTCGAGGCCGCCAGAGACAACGCCGACGGCAAAGTGCCCGTCGATCTCTTCCCCCGACCAAGAGATCGTGGCCACCTTCGATCGGGGACGCATCCTCCAGGTCGCCTCCATATCGCTGGGCAACGCCGTGAAGTACACGCCGAACGGCGGGAGAGTAACCACCGGGGTTAACGAGCACGACGACCGCGCAGAACTGGCCGTCTCAGACACCGGTGTAGGCATCCCCGAAGACGAGTTGCTCCTCATTTTCGACCGCTTCCACAGGGAGGACGCCGCGCGCCTAGGACGGCGCGGGCCTCGGCCTCTCCATCGGACGCCAGATCGCCGAAGCACACGGCGGTACCATCGAAGCCACGAGCAAGCCCGGCGCAGGCTCCGAGTTCGTGCTCGTGTTGCCCCGCCGAAAGCTGCGCCCGGAGGCAGCCGACGACCCCGGATAACGGACATGTCAGCCGGTCAGCCGGTCAGCATTTCAGCTATCCAGATGTCTATTTAGCCGACTGACTATAGCCGACTGACTACCTGTTACGGACGCTTCTGGTCTGCGGTTGCGCATCGAAACCTACTGAAACCTGAAGCCTGATGCCTTACTCGGTGTGTCCTACACTAAGGAGGGTGATCGGAACAGGAACAGCGATCAACGTCGTGACGGTGCTGGCTGGGGGAACCTTGGGCACTTTGATCGGCGCGCGGCTTTCAGAAGGGATGCGGGAGACGGCCATGCATGCCCTCGGGCTCGTCACGGTCCTCGTCGGTATCCAGAGCTTCTTGCGCTTCGACAACCCGCTGGTGCCGTTGGTGAGCGTGATCGTTGGTCTCGTCGTCGGCGAGCTCCTTAGCATAGACAAGGCCCTCAAGCGGTTCGGGGATGCCCTGGAGCGTCGTTTCTCCAAGGGAGGAGGCCCGGTGAGCCGGGCGTTCGTCACGACCAGTTTGTTGTTTTGCGTCGGACCGCTCACCATACTGGGTTCGCTACAGGATGGGAT
>JBKPOM010000119.1:0-7555 GCA_046733115.1 Actinomycetota bacterium
AGCGTCTCCAGCGCCCCTTCGACGGTCAGGTGGGAGAGCAGCAGGTGGGAGAGCTGCGTTATGGCGAAGACGTAGACCAGATCGAAGAACAGCTCCAGGGGCGTGACCCGCTGCTCCCCTCCGTCCCGGGTTCGCAGCAGACCTCCGTGATCGGAATCGTGCACCATCTACCCCCTGTCTCTATCGTGGCTGACCCGTCGTGTCGGGTTCACAATCATGCCCTAGTTCTCCCACCGATCTCCCCACAAACAGACGTCGCATCTAGCCTTTAGCTCTTTCCAGGCACCAGCATTCTGCCACGGGGGTAACAAATATGTGTGTAACGCGTCCATGGCGAGATTTGGAGCATCAGATGACCCAAAAACACCATACCCACCGGTTCACCCGAACGGAACAGGCCATAACCGTCTTGTTCTGCCTCATCGACGACGCCTACGCCAACCTCAACCCGGGAGGGCGGCGCTACGAGTCCCTCAAGCAGCTCTCAGATTCAGAGATCATAACCCTCGCTCTGTTTCAGCAACTGCGGGGCATCGAGTCGGAGCGCTCCTTCCTACGCGACGCTGAGAGGTTCTTCTCGCACCTCTTCCCCGGCGTGGTCGGCCTTGCCCCTTCCTCCTTCCATCGCCGCTTGCGCAAGCTGAGGCGCTTCTTGGAACCCTTGAGGCGCGCGATCGTGGCCGAGCTGGCGGGCGATCCGGAGACCCTGCTCGTAGACTCGACGCTGCTTTCGGTTATGCATCCTAGGCAGGTGGGTCAGTCGGCGGGTTTCTACGGGGCGGCGTGGGTCAGATGGGGTTCCTTCAGCGTCTACGGAGTGAAGTTGCACATGTTGTGCGCCGCCAACCGTATCCCCCTCTCCTACGAGTTGACGCCCGCTAACGTTGCGGAGGTTTACCTGACCGAGGAGCTATTGGCCGAGGCGAGGTTGGGAGACGGGCTCACCCGGAAATTGTTCGCAGACTTAGCCTACAGAAGCGGGGAGCTAAAGGAGGCGCTGATCGAGTACGGCATCCTGCTGGTGACCGAGCGGGCGGGGGGCGACGCGGCGTCCGGCAGCACGTAGAGATCGCCCTGGCGAGCCTCAAGCGCGTGTTCGGGCTCGGGGAGACTCTGGCCACCACGCTCACCGGCTTGGCTACGCGAATCGCGGCGAAGTAGCGGCCTACACCTACGCTTTTCTGGTCAACCGGCTTTTAGGTCGGCTTCAAGGAAGGATCAAGGAGCTTTGGGCGTGAAATCCTCGCAACAGACTCTAGTCCTTGCCATAGTTGTCCTTGGGCTGCCGCCCCTCCTCCGACGTTGGGCAATCAGTTGCTCTCGGGAGCAATTCCTTGGCGGGTCCTAGGATCTCTGAAGCGGGGTTCGGGCAAGGTCCGGCGCCGCTTTTCGGGACGGCGTTGTAAGGTCGCATAAAGAGTGAGGTCCATACAGCGCGACTCGGCCGGGCTTCGGCCTGCCGAAGGTTCGCCAAACGTCGAGGATCGGCTCGCGAACGTGGGCAATCTTCTGCCGAGTTGATGATGGACCTGCCTAGCGCCGAGGCAGCCGCCCTCCGACCGTCCTTCTCGGTGTAGTAGTCCGCCAACCGCCGGCGGCCCCTGTGGGGCCTCACGGCGAGGTTATTGCTGCCGGTTCTGCTCTGTCCTCGCGAAGAGGGGCTGGGCTGCACCGGGCTCCGCGCTATTTTTGAGCTCCGACAGCCTCCCGTCAGCGAAAGCCCGCTCTTCGGCCTCCAGCCACAGGCCCCGGGGCGGGCTGTCGCCCCACGGTGGACGGTTCATGCCCTCGTAGCGGTCGAAGAGGATCCGGGGCTGTCCGTTCCGCCTCGCCGCAGCGCGCAAAGTGTCCTCGTCCAGACGGTCCCCAATGCGGAGGACGAAGTCGAAGGCATGCTGGCCCTGGTCCGTGTGCTGGTCTCTGCCGGCGTAGACCAGAGGCTCCCCGCCGCCCCAGGCCATCTTCGGACTGCGTAAGAGCGTCCACTGCCAAAAATCCTTATCCAGACTCAGGCTGTAGGCGTCCGCCGTGACTAGGGCGGCTTGCCGGCCTCCCACGTCAACGCGGGACCAACCTTGTAGCGGCCACTCTGCGGGGCCTAAGTCGCGGTCCACCCACCCCCCTGGGAGACCATCCGTCCGGCGCACCGGGGCCTCGGCCAAACGTACTGGCATCTGCAGCAGCTTGAAGCGTTCGTTGAAGTTGATCTCGACCTTAATCCGCAGCCTGCGGTCACCACGGTGCAGGCTGAGTGTCCAGCGCAGCCGCGACGTGCCCAGGGTTCCGTCGAGGCGGACGCCCGCCCTCAACGGACCCGTCTCCTCGATGATCCACCCTTCCCCCGCGAAAACCTCGGCCACCGGCTCGTCGAAACGGTCGGTGTAAAACGTCCAGGTATCCGAATGGTCGTGGCGCAGATGCAGGCGGATTCCTCCCTCGCCGAGGACGTTCCGGCCGTCGACGAAGAGGGCATTAACGCCCGAGCTGTCCAGTTCGGCGCGCAGGTGGGAGTTGGAGATGTGACCGGCGGAGACTTCGAGATCTGTGGGTGGGTCCAGGGTGGAGGGAGGGACGTCGTCTCGGACCAAAATTTGGGCGTGTCCGCCTGCAGGAATGGCTGCGGGGAAGATGACACGGTTGACGTGCGAGGCCGCTTCGGGCTGGATCAGCTGGAACTCCACCGGCACTCCTCCCAGGTCGCTGAGCCAGCGCTCTCCCCACACGTCGAAGTCGAGGTAAGGTTCGTGCTCGACCAGATCCTCGAAGGGTTCCTCATCGGGGTTTATGATTACGATCTGCTGCTGGTTGGCGGGCGTAAGCGCGCGCCTGGCCCAGCGTCGGGTGACTTCCACGCCAACCTCTTCGCCGATGATACGGGCCCGTCCCTGCATCGCCCGCACCGACCTCCAGGCCGCCGGGATAGAGGTCCCAGCCAGGATATCGTGGAACTCGGTGAAGAGCAGGTCGTCCCAGGCCGCGTCGATCCGTGCATGGAGTCCGTGTCTCTCGGCTTCATCTTCGACCAAGGTATCTACGATCCGGACGCACTGGGCAAGCAGGTGCTCGCCGTGGTGCTGCTCTTGCTTTATGTCGTGCATCGCGCTGTAGCAGCCGGGAAACGTGTGCTGGAGCTCCTCCGTTACCACGGGAAGCCCTTCGCGTTTGTCCCTTATGGCGTCGAAGAACGCCTGGGGCGTGGAAAAGCGTAGTTCAGTGTCAGGGAAGGAGTTCCTGTTCTCAAGAATGTACTCGATGTTCCCCTTGGTCGGCCCTCCACCGTGGTTGCCGACGCCGTAGAAGCACATCGTATGGCCCAGATCAAGGTCCGCCGCCTCCAGGGAGATCGAGATTTGTCCGTACAGGTCGTCTGTGCGAGTGACGTAGGCGGGCGAGATCCTGAATCCTATCACCTCCCCTCCGCCCGGACCCCGCCAGCGGAACGTCTGCGCGGGCAGACCTACCTGGTGGGCGGCGGGACGGTGGAATACGTAACCCTCGTAGCCGTGCCGTACTAGTATGTCGGGCAGCGTAGCCGGGTGGCCGAAAGAGTCCACGTTGTAGCCTACCTTAGGGCTCATCCCGAAGCGGTCGTTGAAGTAGCGCCGGCCGTGGAGTATCTGGCGCGCGAAGCCCATCTCCGTCGACAGGTTCACGTCGGGCTGGAGGTACTGGCCGCCCGTGACGTGCCACCGGCCGTCCTCAATCAAAGTTTGCACTCGCGCGAAGAGCTCGGCGTCTATGCGCTCCACTTGCTCGTAGAGCCAGGCTTCGCCGCGGGTGTAGACGAACTCGGAGTACTCGTCGCAGCGGTCGGCGGCGGAGCGGAAGGAGGCCAGCGCCTCGTCCACGCCGGCCTGCCAGCGCCACAACCACACTGGGTCGATGTGCGCGTTCCCTATCATGTGGACGATCAAGGGTCACCTCTGAGGATCGAAGAGCGATGTGAGGAGGGGTCTTTGTCTAATCTAGCCCTTAATGGCTCCCGAGGTAAGGGCACGGACGATGAAGCGCTGCAGGATCACGAAGGTCGCGATCGCCGGCACCATGGCGAGTACGCCTCCCGCGGCGAGTATGTTCGTCGAGTTCGAGGCGTAGTTGCCCTGGAAGTTCAAGATGCCTATGGAGATCGGATACCGCGAGGGCTCGCTGATGAGCACGTAGGGCACCACGAACTCGCCCCAGGCGAGGATCGCGGTGAGCACGAAGACCGAGGTCAGTCCGGGCAGGATGAGCGGCAGAGTTACCCTCCGAAAAGCGCCGAAGCGCGTGCAGCCGTCGACCATCGCCGCCTCGTCGAGTGCGGGGGGAATGCCGTCGAAGAAGCCCTTAAGCATCCAGGTCGCGAGCGGGACCAGGATGGCTATGTAGACCATCGAGGTGCTGAAGTAAGAGTCGAGCAGGTTCAGGCGGTCGAAGTACCTGTAGAGGGGTATGACTACGACCAGCGGAGAGACCATCTGCAGGGCGAGCACCCCGACGAGAAACCCGCCGCTGCCGCGGAAGCTCAGGCGGGAGAAGGCGTAGGCCGCGGGGGCGGAGATCACCATAGCGCCGATGCTTCCGGCCAGGGCAAGCTTGAGCGAGTTGAGCAGGAAAACCGAGAACTGGGCCGTGTAGAGCACCTCGGTGTAGTTCTCGAGGGTGGGATTCTCGGGGATCAGGCGCAGCGAGGTTATGAAGATCTCCGTCTGGTCCCTTATGGAGAGCGAGAGTAGCCACAGCAGCGGCCCGCCGAAGAACACGAGGGCGAAGAGGAAGACCAGGTAGGTCAGCGCGTCACCGAAGAGGTGCTGGGTCTTGCGACTGCTCATAGCGTCCCCTCCGAGCGCAGCAGGCGCCTGTAGAGGAGCGTGAGGGCGAGCGAGATGAGGAGCATGATCACGGCGAGCACGGCGCCTCCCGAGAGGCTGTAGTTCTGGAAGATCACGTTGTAGGTTCTAAGGGAGAGAACCTCGGTCGCCTGCCCCGGCCCGCCGCCCGTCAGGGGCAGGATCATGTCGAACGTGTTCAGCGTGGAGATGGTTATGAGGATGATGTTGATCATGAGTATGGGCCTGAGCTGCGGCACGGTGATGTAGAAGAACGACTGCAGTTTGCCAGCTCCGTCCACCTCGGCGGCCTCGTAGAGTTCGTCGGGGATCGACTGCAAACCTGCGTACTGCAGGATCATGCTGAAGGCCGTACCCCTCCAGACGTTCGCGAGGATCACGGACATGAGGGCCGTGCTCGGGGTGGAGAGCCAAGGAACGCTCCCGAGCCCCACAGCGCCAAGGATCAGATTGGCGAGCCCGTAGTCGGCGTCGTTTAGCACGATAGACCAAACTATCCCTATGACCACCCCGGGCATCACCCAGGCGGAGAGCACCAGGGAGCGGATGAAGACCCTGCCCGGCAGGCGCCTCTTGGAGGCCCGGTTGACGGCCAGCGCGATCACGAGCCCGAGGATGAGTTGCAGAACGATGCTGGCGAGTACGAAGATCGCCGTCGTCTTGATGACCGTGTAGAGCACGGGGTCGCTGAGGACGTGCGCGAAGGTGTTCAGGGTGTAATGGTAGTTCGCTTTCAGCAGCGAGGCGTCCGTCACACTGTAGCGCAGGACCTCGAAGGCCGGGTAAAGGTAGAAAAGCGTGACGACCGCAAGTAGCGGCGCGAGCCACAACGTCGGCCGGTTCTCCCCCGCGAGCCCCCGCAGCGTGATGCCCTTCTTCGCAGGCGTCACGGCCCTTCGCACCCCCCTCCCGCCTCCTCCACCCTACGGTCCACTACTTCTGCTGGTTGTAGGCCGCAAGCGAGGCGTCCGAAGCCTTCTTGAGCGCTTCCTCGGGCGTCGATTCTCCCGTGAGGACGGCGCCGATCGCTATCTGGAGCTGGTTGGAGATCTCAGGGTAGACAGGGGCCCCCGGCCTCGCCTTGCCGTACTTGAGTGCCTCGCGGAACGTGTCGTAGACGGGGTCTTCGAACTTGCTCAAAGAGTCGAAGTATTTCGGGTTGGTCGGCAACTGGCCAGTAACCTGGTTGCCCTCGCCCACGTACACGTCATTGGTGAACTTGGCGCCTATCTTCAGTTTCTGCGCGTCTTTGGTGAAGGCCGCCATCGTCCAGCCGCCGGTACCGGTCCTCTGCGGGTCGCTCGCGTTCATGGTCGGCAGGAGCGAAATCCCCCACTTCTTCAGTTCCTCGGGTGGCAGGGTGTCTTCGAGAACCGGGTACTCGAAGTCCCCGCCCTGGAACATCGCAACCGACTTCGCCTGGGCCGCCGCCTCGAACTCGTGGTAATCCTTGATTGTGGCGACCAGCTTAGGCGAGGCACCGCTGTCGACGCACTCTTTAAGGAAATCGAAGACGTTGAGCATGTAGGTGCGATTCTTGCCGTCGCCGAAGATGGGCTTGCCCTTCTCGTCGACCAGCTCGCCCCCCTGGCTCCAGAAGTGGGCCAGGTTGTCGAAGACGGTGCCCTCCCAGCGGCCGCCGTTGAAGAGGTAGCCATCCACCTTCGAGTCTTTTTGCTTGGCGGCTTTGGCGGCCTCGATGAGCTCGTCCCACGTACGGGGAGCGTCCGGCACCAGGTCCGTCCTCCGGTACAGAACCCTTACGTCCGTGGCCCACCAGTATGCGTACAGCTTGCCGTCGTCGCCGACGGCGATGTCGCGGACGAAGGGATAAAGTCCTTCTATATCTGCTTTGTTGAAGTACTGATCGAGGGGCTGCAGGGCGCCTTGGGAGATGAACTGGGCGACGACGAAAGAGTCCACGTTGGCCCAGTCGGGAGCGCGCCCCGCCCTGGCTTCCTCTAGCAGACGCGCCTGCTCCTGGGTCGTCTGGCTGTCGGGTATAATCTTCAGGTTGAGCTTCCAGCCAGGGTTGTCTTTCGCGAACTTGGTGAAGAGCTTCTGGAACCCATCGGCCCAGCTCGGCGTGGACGACTGCTGTGTGTAGCTGTTGTTCAACTGCACCTTCGCGCTTTTAGAAGCATCCTCCTTGCCTATGCGGTCTATCGCGACAAGCTGATTGCTCGGCCCACAACCGGTCATCGTGAGGGCCGGCCCAACGAGGACGCCCGCGCCGAGCCCCATCAAGCGCAGGGCCTCGGAGCGAGTAATCCTCCTCGGGCTCTCTTGCGCTTTGCCCAGAGAAGCCTCGTTCGCTTCCACCAACACTCCCCTTTCCCGGCTGGCACCCAGCCCCCGAACAGCACGTCGGGTTTGTTCGTTGCCTTTCCCCTGCACGACTTGCTACCGTTGCCGCAATCGTAGTTTAGTGACATGATCTCGTCAAGCGCTACAAGACTTCTCCGCTTTCGGCCGCACGGTCCCGCATGGAAGAAAGTCTGACAGCTCGTCCTCGGTAGCGCGTCCCACGCAGAACTGACAACGCAGGGTGCCAAGGGAAAAGTCCGCCTTACCTCTCCTTGACTACTTACAGCACGTTTCACAGCAGGTGACCCGTAGAATGATATCCGGCATGTTTGAAGAAGCCTCGGGCGTCTGCGGCGGTAACCGCCGATAGCGCTGCTGCTATCGCTTCTACCAAAGCCTCTTTGCTCCTGGCTGTGGCC
>JBKPOM010000120.1:0-5753 GCA_046733115.1 Actinomycetota bacterium
ACGGCGATCACCACGCCCGTTATGAAGTATGCCGAGAGCTTCAGCGGCTTGGAAGCGGTAACGAAGATGATCGCCGACATGATCTGCGGTCCGGCGTTCATAGTGAGGGCGAGGGGGATAACGGATAGGCTCATAGCTCCAGTCCCCTCTGCCCTCGCTTTCCTTCGGCGCTCTGGTCGACGCTATCGGGTAGGGCCTCGACGCTCAGCAGTTCCAGCCCCAGACCGTTTATGCGATTGAGTATGCCGAAGAGCTGCGGCTGGTCGACGACCTTCCCCGTGAGTGCCGTAGCCCCGCCTTTCGTCTCCATCTCCATCCCTTCGAAGCCCACGGCGTACGCGTCGCTCAGCTCGCTACGCACGACTATGCGGTAGAGTGCCCCTCTGCCCTTACGTATCATCCGCGTATCGCCACCCTCCAAAGTGTTCTCCATCTCTCTTACGCCTCCGAGCGTAGTGCACGGCACGATCGTCCGTCATCCCCCACCGGCACGTTTCCCCTAGGGGATTTGTGTTCCCATACGGAGAACGCACGTTTGTAGGGACGGCTAGATGAGTCCCCTGGCGCGGGCCTCCTCGACGGCTTCGCCGCGCGCGGAGGCCCCGAGCTTGCGGTAGATGGATTTGATTTGGGTCCTTACGGTGCTCGGGGCCACGTAGAGGCTCTGCGCCATCTGCCGGGTAGAGAGCTCGCCGGAAAGGAGGCGTAGCACGTCGAGCTCGCGCTCAGTGAGCTCCTCGGCGAGCTGCCCCGCGCGCGCAGGCCGCGCGCGGAGCTTCCGTTCCTGGCGCTCCAGGAGCTGCGGGAAGACGCCGGCGTCGGGGGAGGCCTCCAGGATGGCCCGCGCCTCGGCGAGCACCGCCCTGGCCCCCGTTCGATCGCTGCATGCGGTTCGCACCGAGGCGAGCGCCAGCAGCATAACGAGCGTGGGCCAAGGGCTCAAGCCCCGCAACTCCCGTCGCACGGTATAGGCGCGCTCCAACTCCTCCTGGGCCGCCTCTAGATCCTCGCGCCCTGCGAGCGCGCGCCCCAGCGCGATGAAAGCCCAAGTGGCTTGAGGGATAGCCCGCAGCCCGAACCTGTCGACCAGCGCGCTGGCCTCTCGCGCGAGCGACTCGGCCTCCTCCGGACGAGCCTCGTCCCCGGCGATGAACGACAGGCAAGAGAGCATGCTCATCCGCAAGACTGGATGGTCGTCGTGGGCCAGTCGGAGCCCCCCTTCCAGCGCCCTCCTGGACCGCGCGACCTCCCCGGAGAAGTACCAGCTGATGCCCAGCCCGAGCTTCACCAGCGGGGCCTGCGGGGAGGTCCGGTCGAGCCCCAGCGCGTCGGCCCTGCGGGCCGCATCGACCATTTCACCGATGCCGCCGAAGCCGAAAATGGCCCGTACGGTGGCCACTCCCGACTCCACCGAGGCGGTCCCGTCGGGAAGCGGGCCCTCGTGCGGGATGCCCTCGGCGAGCGCCAGGTACTCCTCGCACTCCTCGCGCCGGCCAAAGAGGGCGCAGAGCCACGCCTTCACCAGGCAGAGCGCAGCGTCTTGGGTGATCGTCCCCTCGGGCAAGGACCCGAGCCAACGTTCCACGCTCGCGGCGTGGCCGGTGACCGCGTACCCGTACCAGTGGCGCGCGATCAGCAGCCCCACGCGCTCGTGGTCCTCAGCCTCGGTGGCCTGACGGATCGCGCTCTCGAAGTAGCCCTCGCCTTCGAGCCACTCGCTCGCCCGTTCGCGCAGGGTTGGCACCAGCTCGGGCTCGGTGCTCCTGATCTCGTAGAGGAGCAACTCGGAGAGGAGGTGGTGGTAACGGTACCACTCGCCCTGCTCGTCCAGGGAAACGACGAACAGGTTGGAACCGGCGAGGTCGCGAAGGTGCTTGCCGGAACCCCCCCTGCCCGTCACCGCGTCGCAAAGCGGACCCGTCAGTCTCCTCAGCACCGAGGTCTCCAGCAGGAACCGTCTGACCTCCTCGTCGAGGCCGGCCAGGACCTCCTCCCCCAGCAAGCTGACGACGTAGCGGTTGGAGCCCCCGAACGACTCGACGAAGGCGTGCTTGTCCTCCTTGTCCTGCAAGGAGAGGGAGGCGAGGTAGGTCCCCGCGGGCCACCCTTCGGTGCGCTCGTGCAGCACGGAGATGTCGTCGGGCCCGATCCCCAGCCCCATCTTCTCGTTCAACAGGCAGGCCACGTCCTCCTCGGAGAAGGCGAGCTCTTCGGCGCGGATCTCGTTCAGCTCACCCATGGCCCTCAGCCGCCCCAGCGGCAGCGGCGGGTCGGAGCGTCCCGAGACGACGAGGTGTACGTTCTCGGGGAGATGTTCCACGAAGAAGGCCACCGATTCGTGGGTGTCCACTGCGCTCACGAACTGGTAGTCGTCAAGCACCAGCACGACCCGATAGGGCAACTCCGCGATCTCGTTGATGAACGTCGGGAGCGTTATTTCGACGAACCCCTCCCTCGCGGCGCTCATGCTTACGAGGACGTTGGCCCCGAATTCCCTTGCTTCCGGCAAGGCGCCGCGCACGGCCTCGACGATGTGCCTCCACAGCCGGATCGGGTCGTCGTCCTGCTCGTCGAGGGAGACCCAGGCGAAGGGCACCTCTGCTACTTCTACCCGACGCCAGTGGGCCAAGAGCGTCGTCTTGCCGTATCCGGTCGGGGCGCTTACGACGCTAACCCCGGCGTCCAATCCGTCCCTGAGCAGCTCGAGCAGCTCGCGACGGACCAGCTGATCGGGACGCGGCATAGGCGCCCGCAACTTGGGCTTGAGGACGATCACGGGCGCGTCGGCGAACGGGTGGCCCGAGGCGCTAATAACGCCCTCCCCCGCAGAGGGCCGCCATCCGAAGCCGCGCGCACCCGCCGCAGCGCCGGCGAGGCACCATTACTACGATGAGGCTCGATGACCACAACCGTGGATGCGCACATCCCTCGAATTTTCCCGTTCTTAGCCGGGGTTCGGCGGATTTCAACACGCATGCATTTTCGCACAAGCCACGGAAGAACTGAACTCCCAAGAACGCGACTCAGGGTAGCGCTGATGTGAGTGCGCTTTCGTTCAGGAACGAACATCGCTTCGTAACGAGGGGCGTATCTTGCCCGAAGCCTTCGGTTTCGAGCCGCAAGACAAAGAGCATCGCCGAGGTTTGCGGGGCCACGTGGGGGGGCGATCCGGCCGCGTGCGCGCCCCTCGGCGGCAAATCCCCTAGGGGAAACACCCCGTTGGGGGATGAAGCCCCTTTACCGCGTGACTACATTGAGGTACGCGAGAAGCGAGAAGCGCAGCAGAGCAAAGGAGAGTTGCCAGGACCGGATGAGGCTATTAGCGGACGATCACATAGTCGAGACGCGAAAGGAGAGCGAATAACGGGCCAGCAAGCCGTCGAGCCGCCGGTATGGGGCCAGCAACAGAAGACCCAGGTGAAGCAGGTGAAGCGTTTGAGGCGTCTTTGGGGCCTGCTTACCACCGAGGAAGTCTTCCACGAGGACGGCACAACCGCGCGTGACGAGGTGCGCAGGGCGATCCGGAGTTAGTTCCGTGGCCGAGCGTGCCTCCGAAGGCACCACCGGAGCAGGCACTATCGCACCGGACGAGACACGAAGGAGGGCACGCGGTGAGCGACAACCCTATGTTTTTGTATGCGGGCGACTACGAGAGCGTCGATGATGCGAAGGCCGACCTTAAGGCGCTCAAAGAGCTGCACCGCGAGCACCTCGTCGGCACCTTCGACGCCGCGGTCATCACCAAGGACGAGGACGGCAAGGTGAAGATAGTCGACAAGACCGAGAAGCCCACCCAGCACGGCGGCTGGGCCGGCCTCGCGGTAGGCGCGGCGGTCGGTGCGATCTTCCCCCCTCGATCCTGGTCAGTGGGCTGGTAGGGGCTGGAGCCGGTGCACTTATCGGCCACCTCCGGGGCGGAATGTCCAACTCGGACCTCAAGGAGGTCGGGGAGATGCTAGACGATAGCGAGGCGGCGTTGATCGTGGTCGGCGAGGTGACGGTCGAGCGGGGGGTCGAGGAGGCAACCAGGCGCGCCAAGAAGGAGGTGAAGAAGGGGATCAGGGCTGATGCGAAAGAAATGGAAAGGGCGATCGATAAAGCGTAGCCCGCAGGCAAAGGGCTAAAGAGGGAAAGGAAAAAGAATGACGCAGCATAGTGAACCGATTCAGGGAGGGATCAGCGATCCCCTGGAGCGTTCGGGAGGGGCGGTGGCGCACAGGCCTGGCATGCTCACCTTCGCCGCCATCATCATGTTCATGGTCGCGGGATTTGAGGCCTTGAGCGCGATCCTGGCGTTCGCGGGCACCGGCTGGTGGGTGACCGACATGGGCAACCTGGTGTACACGAACTTCGCCCTCTGGGGCGTCCTCGACCTGGTCATCGCGCTCATCGCGCTTTATGCGGGCATAAGCCTCTTGAGGGGAGGAAGCTTCGGCCGGGGGATGGCCTACGTCTTCGCCGTCGTGGGCGCGGTGAGGTGGCTGTTCGTCATCCCTGCTGCCCCGATACTGGCGGTTGTGGTCATCGCGCTTTGCGTAATGGTCGTCTACGCGCTTGCCAAAGACTCCGACTACGTAGACGCCTGATTACGTCCCAGTATAGGGCGCTCTGACAGCGGGGCTGTGCGATTGGTGAGCGAACCGTTGGGAGGCCCCGAAGCGGGCGAGACTTTCCGCCCGCTTCGGCTCTACCGGGCACCTCCCCACCAGGCAGCGCGAAAGGAGCAAGCAGTTTTCGAAGCAGCAGTACACGAGCAAACCCCTGCGGGCGGTGCAAGGTCGGCGGCATCTAAGAGGGGCGCTGGTTACGCGGTCTACGATCCTCTGGGTCAGAAGCTCGGTGTTGCCGAGGAGGTGTTCGCAAACCGCGATGGTGAGCCGGTGTACGTCAGGGTACGAATAGGCCTCTTCGGGAGGTCTGTGCTGATCCCGGTGCAGTTCGTCGAGACAGACGAGAAGCAAAAACCCTCGTCCTGAAATAGGGGTCCCTTGCATCCAACTCAAGCTCAAAGCAACTCGATCTCGAAGGGCTACCTGGGGGGTAGGTCCCCTCCTCGACCGTCCCTCGACGTACGTCGCGTCCGTGTACCCAAATACCCAAACCGAAAGGAAATACAAATGGCGACACTATCGGTACTGAAGTTCAACGACCCTTACGGGGCAGACAGGGTACTTATCGCCCTGCAGGGCATGCAGGAGCGGGAGATCATCACCCTGGAGGACGCGGCGGTTGTGAGCTGGCCCCAGGGCAACAGGAAGCCCACCACCCACCAGCTGCACAGCACAGCGGGCGCTGGCGCGGGCTGGGGCGCTTTCTGGGGTTTCCTGTTCGGCATGATCTTCTTCGTCCCCTTCCTCGGTGCGGCGATCGGTGCCGGCATGGGCGGAATGACCGGTGCGCTCGCCGACGTCGGCATCAGCGACAACTTCATCAAGGAGGTCCGCGATAAGGTAACCGAGGGCACCTCTGCCCTGTTTGCTCTGACCAGCGGGGCGTCGGCGGTAGACAAGGTTGTCGACGAGCTGAAGGCTTACGACTTCGAGATCATCTCCACCAACCTGCCCGAGGAGCAGGAGCAGCAACTACGCGAGGCCTTCGCCCACGAAGGGTAGAAGGGAGCAATCACGCTGTGGAGCGGTCCACAAAGTGGCCGCTCCACAGCGCAAGATGTGCATAGCGGTGCAGGGATGGCACTGCGATGAGCTGCGGAGTTTTTTCGCGGTGGTAGGATTCGGAGTTGCGTAGTGGGAGCC
>JBKPOM010000121.1:0-7783 GCA_046733115.1 Actinomycetota bacterium
GACCGGCCGCAGCCCGCGGGCGTCCAGGCCGTACAGCCGCTGCTTGCCCGCCCCGCGGACCCGCACGAGCCCGACCTCCCGGAGGACCCGCAGGTGCTTGGACGCCTGCGGCTGGGTCATCCCCAGGTCCCGCGCCAGGCCGGTCACCGGCCGCTCGCCGCCTCGCAGCAGCACCAGGATCTCCCGCCGCTGCGGTTCGGCGATCGCGTTGAACGCGTCCGAGGTCGTCGCCGCTCGTGCCATGGCGCCGTTAGATGCCTATATTGGAATGTGGCAACGCCCCGTCGCCCGGCGGCATCACAGGAGGGGCTGTGTGACGAATGACGGGCTGGAACTGTCATGCAGGTGTGGAAGACCGCTGCAAGGTCCGTCGCCCATCCTGTGCGAGCAGCCGGACGGAACGGCGCTACCTCAACCCGACCGGCCTGTCACCAACGTCATGCCCCGCAACATCTAGGCGGCCCCGGCGCCCCGCTCGAACTGCTCCAGCCAGGCGCGGTGCTGGGCGTCCTGATCGAGCGTCCACACGCGGCCGTCGTTCGTGGCGACGATGCCCCGCTCCTTCAGCCGGGACAGCGACCGCCCGAAGGCGGCGCCGTTGATGCTACAGCTAAACCATGCCCAGTCCGCCCATCCCGCCTCGTCAAGCTCGACTTCGACCACGGCCGGCGGGTCTTCCAACTCTCCCGTTTCGGGGTTGGGGATTCCCGCCCTCCGCGTCTTGGGGTCGAAGACCACCCTCTCTTCGGCCAGCTTCATGGGCAGGCTTACTACCTCGTCGTCTATCTCGGCTTCGGCGGCTTGCTCGACTTCGTAGGGGTAATAGACGCCTTCGCGCTCTTCGTGCGTGCGCCCGATCTCGAAATACCAGCTCCACGGGTAGGGATCGGCGTCGTGGGGCTCGTATCCGGCCGCAAGCATCGCGCCCTTGAACTGCCCATCTGTGACGTAGAAGCCGGCGTGGGACCTCTCGAATTCGTGCTTCAGGTTGTAGGAGCTTTGCCCGAGCTCCGTGTCGCTCGGTTTGAAAGCCTTACCGATCCATGCCGAGAGGGCCGCCTTTTGCCCGTCCGCAAGCTCCTCGTAACGGTCCGGGTGGGCGTCGTAAAGCGTCGGCGCCTCGACTTCGTCGATTATGTGCAGCCGCACGAGGTCTTCGGTCCTGCCCTCGCTCACGCACCAGCGGAAGAACATGTCCTCCCCCAGCCCGTCGTCTGCGGCGGCCCAGTACGCCCGTTCGAGGGCTTCGAGTTTCGCCTTGGCGGCGTCGTGGGCGAAGTCCTCCCCCATCCCTTCGCGCACGAGCCTGGTGGCGGTCTCTTCGTCGGTGAGGCCGGAGCTGTTCGGCCCTTCGGCGTCCCCGCGGGGGGCGTCGTTGGGTGTTTCCGGTGTTTCCTGGGTGTTTCCTTCGACGGGAAACGCTTTTTCGGCATAGGTGTCGGGTTTTTGCCTGGGTGTTTCCGTGTTTCCGGTGTTTCCGCCCCCCGGCGCGTGCGTGTCCCACTTTGCCACTTCCGCCGGCTCGGGGAAGCCCGTCATACCGGACTCCGCTTCGTTTTCCAGCGATTCCGGGTAGACATCGGGCGAGACCTGGAGCCGGCCGCCCCCGTCTTCGGGCTCGTACAGCAAGCCCACCGACTTAGTTAGGAACGCCCTGTTCTTGCTGACGGTGCCGGGAGAGATTCCGGCTTTCTTGGCAATCTCCCTAACCCCAAACCCCAGAGAGCCGAACTTCCGGGCGTCGTCGGTATCTTCCGCTTCTTTGAGGTCGTAGACGGCCCGCACTATCTTGCGGTGTATCTCCCCTATGTTGACTATGGAGCGGGCGCCAACGGACTGCAGCAAGTCGTAAGCCACCTTGTAATCCTCCGCAGTGGCGACGACTGCCTTTGTGCCGTTTATGTCCAGGATCTCGCGGTTGCGTTGCTCCAGCCAGGCGTGGGCGCACATGAGGCCGAGCAGGTTGCCCCAGAGCCGCGCGCCGTGCTTTACCTCTTCGTTGTTGAACTTGAATCCCTTCTCTCCGGCGAAGGGTATTATCACCTTGCGCACCCCGGTTAGGGATCCGAGGGCGGCGCGCCACTTAGGGACCAGATGCCCGTGCGGGTCGGCTACGAAGTCTGGCGAGTACTGTTCGGAGAGCGCCTTAGTGTGGTCCCCGATGCGCCCGTCGTAGTCTTCAATCTCGACCACCAAGAGGCGGGTTTGTAGCTGGTCGTCCAGCTTGTTGCGCACGGTGGGTATGCAGCCTGTTATCGGCCCTTCCACGTCTATTTCTTGGAAGGTGAAAGCGCCGTCAGAGTTCTTGTTCGTGACGTATTTCTTCGCCTTGGCCTGCGAGATCATGGGCCGCAAGAACTCTATAACCGCGTCTATCGCCTCTACCTCGTTCGGGTAAACGAACCGGTGCTTCAGGAACGCGGGGTCTATCTCGGCCGCGTAGTAGAATGACGTGGCAGACGCGGCGGTGAAGGACAGGTACCACTCTTCGGGGAGGCCGCTCACCGCAGCATCAGCCAAGAAGTTCTTGCCCCGGCCCGATTCCCCGGTCAGCATCACGGGTCCGCCGATGGGTTTGCCCGTGGGCAGCGGCTCTAGCTGCGCCTCTGCGGCGTCGCAGGTTAGCAGCTTGACAACCTCTTTGTCCGTCTCCCCCACCACGCGCTTGATCTTGCACGCGTCGGCAACGTAGCGGTCCAGCACGCCGGGCTCTAGCAGGTGAGCCCACTCTTCTTCCGGCATGTCCTCTTCTTCTTCGGGGGTTTCGACTATGAGCCGGCCCTCTACCTCCCTGATGGCGTCCCGAACTATCTCGGTGTTGAGGCCGTCCGCCTTCGCTATCCACTTGGCCACGGCCCCGCGCTCGGAGCGGTCCGGTATCCGCAGCAGGCACGGCACGATGACGTGCTTCAAGAACTTGACCTTATCGGCCGGCCGCTTGATCTTGCCCAGCTCGACCAACGCCAGCTCTACGGCGTCTTGCGCCTCCGCCATGAGGTCGCGTATCTGCTCGGCCGCCGCCTCCCCGTGCTCCCGGTAGAAGTCGGCAACGTCTTTGATGCCCTCTCCGGGGAGGTCCGGCATGAGGCGGGCGTGGGGGTAAAGCCTCTCTAGCATCGTCTGAGCCCGCTCTATGCCGCGCGGGTCCTTATCGCGGGCGATAACGAAGGTCGCGCCCTTCGCGGCCATGTCGAGTAGATCGGCCAGTTGCTGGTTGGAGAACCCGGCCGAACCCGCGGCTATGGCGCGTATGCCTAGGGCCTCAGCCGCGAGTTGGTCGAAGAAGCCCTCGACCAACAGGTACTCCCGCGCGCGTGGCGATCCCTGCATAAAGAGGGTGCGCCGTCCCAGCGCGAATTCCTCGGCCTGTGCATCGACATCGACATCTCGGCGACGCCCTTCACCAACACCCTCCCTATCCGCAGGCTCGGGCTCAAGCCTGGTGAATCAGAGCAGCTAGCAGTCACCTACGTCCGCGTTCCCGAGCTGCTGGTAGGACCAGAGTGGCAGCGCTACGGATGCCTGGAGGCGCGAGCGGAAGGCGGGCTCTACCGTTTCGAGGCGCTGCCTGCCGGGTTCACGGCCGAGCTACCGGTCGACGCCGAGGGGTTGGTGATCGATTATCCTGGGCTTTTCCGACGGGTATGGTCTGGGTAAGGGCAGCTGGCGAGGTATTACGCTGGCCTTAGTGATATCCGACTAAAACCCACGTACAGGGTATAAGCGAGGAACCCGCCCGAGGCACCTGCGATCGGCTGTCTACTCCCGCGCCTGCGGCGTTTCCCGGTCCACGCTCCGCTTGACGAGGAAGTTCACGGCGTAGAGGACGAGCCCGATCCCCAATAACAGGGCCGCCAAGTAGAAGATGGAGATGTCGCTTACCGCCGTATAGATCAAGAGCGCCACAGAGACCACGATGCCGAGGATCGGAAAGATGGTCGGGGTGCGGAAGTGTTCGTGGTCGACCCTGTCGCTCCTCAACACCATGACGGATACGTTCACCATGACGAACGCCAGCAAGAGGAGCACCACCGTGGTACTGCCAAGGGTATCCAGAGCATCGGGGTTACCGCCGAACACGGCGAGCAATACGAGGGCGATGCCGACGGTGAACAGTATGGCGACCCACGGCGTGCGCCTTCCCTCATGGACACGTGAGAACAACGTGGGCACCACCCCCTGGTCGCTCATGCCGTAGACGATCCGGGAGGCCATGATCATGTTGATGAGCGCCCCGTTGGAGACCGCGAGGAGCGCGATGGCCGCGAACAGCTTCGCCGGGACCGGAAGCGTGCCTCTCTCCACCACCTCCAGCAACGGTCCACTCGACCCGGCGAGCTCACCCGTCGGCACGACCATCGAGGCGGTGAAGGTAACGAGCAGGTAGACGATTCCGGCTATAAACAAGGCCCCGAATATGGCGCGGGGATAGTTTCGGCTCGGGTGCTGGGTCTCCTCGGCGACGTTCACTGAGTCGTCGAAGCCAATAAGAGCATAGAACGCTAGCACCGTGCCGGCCAGGATCGCTCCCAGCACGCTCGCGTCCCCCTTGAACTCGAAGGCGCGGCCAGGGTCTCCCTCCCCGGCCAGGAGGGCCAATACTCCGATCAGGATGATCAGGAGCAGCCCGAAGACCTCGACGGAGGTCAGGACCACGTTGATTTTCACCGACTCAGAGATACCGTAGAAGTTGATGAGGCCGACCAGCACCATGAAGCTCAGCGCGGCGGCGACGATCGGCACGCTGATGAACTGGTTGAGGTAGTCTCCGCTGAACGCGATCGTCAGCGTGCAGGCCGAGGTGATCCCCGATGCCATCACCGCGAACGCGACCATGAAGCTGACGAAGGGGTTCTTGAAGGCGTTATTGACGTAGGTGGCCGATCCGCCCGCCCGAGGATACTTGGTGACCAGTTCAGCATAGGAGGCAGCGGTGAAGATAGCGAGCACGAACGCCGCCAGAAATGCGGTCCAAATAGCGCCGCCGACTATCGCCCCGACCTCGCCGACCAGCGCGTAGATACCGGCCCCAACGATGTCTCCGAGGACGAAGAACAACAGCAAGTACAGACCTATGCCGCGCTTTAGATCCGGGTGCTCGGTAGCATGAGATACGCTCTCGTCCATGCGCCCCACCTCCGTAATTGTCGGCCAAAACCGGCCGTTTTCCCTTTGCCATTCCAGCTCCCATGTTACCTGACCAACGTCTAATCTTCATTCGACACGCCGCAAATTTCCGTTCTCCAGTCTGACTCGTTGGTATTGTTGTGCGCGACATGAGAGCCTCGCTGGAGTTTTATCGCCTGCTCGGCCTTGATATTCCCGAGGGCGTCGAGGACGAACCCCACGCCGTGAAGGTGGTCGCGAGGCTCTTCGTGCGGATCTACGAATGTGGCGTTCACACTTCCATGGTGCGGCTGCATGATAGGCCTCGTACGCTCACCCGCCCATCACCGCCCTCACCGTTCCCGCGTCGTGCCCCCGCCTCCATCGCGGGGATAAGCTCGGAGAGTAGTTCCTCCCGCTCGCCGACTCTGCTACCTACCGCCGCGGGGTTCGAGCTTCGCCAACAGCCTCTCCTTGGCTCCTTCTACCTCTCGCGTGCTGTCGATGCCTTTCGTCCTGTACCAGGCCTCTACGGTCTCCCGGTCCCTCTCCCGCCGTCCCGGCGTGTCCTCGACCAACATCTGAAGGCTGTACTCGGTGAATAGGTGCTCGGTGTCGAAGCCGTACTTCTTGAGTCGCTCCGCGAGTGCGTGCAGGGCGCGAGCCCGCTCCCGGTTGCTGGCGTCGAGGGGCGTTGCACAAATAACCGCTCCTGCACAAGAATTACAAAGTCTGCACAAAAATTACGAGCGGTTACAGGCTACATCGTGGCCTAAAGGTTGAAATAAAAAACCGGTGCAAGTGCTGCGAGCCCAGCGCCACCTTGTAGCGCTAAGATCGGCAGCGCCTGCCTTGGAGTCCGTGGCAACCACTTCGCTGCGAAGAACGCTACGACCGGCACCTGCCCAGCCATGAGTAGCTGCCAGAGATGCGCGGCGGCCTCTTCATCGGCCTGACGGGCAGTGCCGAACATGGCAATGTGACCAAGCACTATCGCCAGGGCGGCAAGCGACATTACCACCGGAACGAAGGCGCTAGTGTGTTTCAATGTCGAAAAGTTCATTTGGTAGTCCTCAGATTACGCAGACTCTTCCCGGCGCTTCTCGTCCGCGTCGGTGTTATCGCGCTTGCTCGCAGGTGTAGCGTGCAATTCCTGCGAGCTGCCTCGCCTCGCCGAAGACGAGCGAGGCGCCAAGACCTAGGGATTCTTCGGCGGTGCTCTCAGGGCCCCTAAGCAGCTCTTCGGCCCGCCCGAACTCGCGGGCAAGCTCCTCGGGGCTCCGCCTGGCCAGGTCGGCGCGGGCGGCCTCCAGCTCGTCGGCGCCCAGCGTCCCGAAGAGCCCCGTAAGCTCGCGGCGACGAAGTGCCGGGTGCGCCGCAGCGACATCCCGAAGGTCATCTCCCCCGCCGTGTAACCGTGGCTTTCAGGCTGAAGCCGAAGACGTTGCAATTCTGTACCAACGGGGGGGAGCCCTTCCCCTGGCGCATGGACGACCCGAAGGTGGCCTTCCCGATCTACGAGAAAGCGCAGGAGCTTGGGATCAACCTGATTGGGGTCCATAAGGAGTCCCCCTCGGCCCCCAACCCATCGAGGCCACCCAGACGTGGGACATGGACGGGGCAGCAGCGAACTTCCCCGACATAAACTTCCTGATCTTCCACGTGGGTTCGTGATCTTCCACGTGGGACTCTCGTTCATCGACGAAACCTGCTGGCAGCTCGTAAGATATCCGAACCTGTATGCGTCGATCGCTGCGACCATCAACTTCATCGTCCGCTCCCCGAGGCAGTTCGCTGAGTGGATCGACAAGCTCATGTTCTGGTGCGGGGAGGACAAGATCATCTACGGCTCCGAAGCCTCCATCTGGCACCCTAAGTGGGCCCTCGACGCCTTCTGGGACTTCGAAATCCCCGAAGACCTCGTGGAAGGCTACGGCTACCCGCAGCTCGCCGAGCAGGCGAAGCGCAAGATCCTGGGTGAGAACCTTCTGAGGCTCTCGGGCATGGACGTGGATGAGACCCGAAACAGGCTGGCCAAAGCCGCGTAGCCGAGGGCAGGGTCCGGTGGGGAGCCCATCTCCTACTGGATGATGTCCCCCACCTTCATCGTGCCTCGCTGGACGAGCTCTACCTTGTAGCCGTCCGGGTCTTCGATAAAGGCGATCCTGTAGTCGTGCCCGTCGGTGGTGAGCGTCTTGAGCTCGAGCGTTACCTTTACGCCCTGATCCTTGAGGCTAGACACCGTGCCCTCCAGGTCGTCCACGGTGAAGGCGACGTGGGCGTAGCCGTCGCCCTTGTCGTAGGGCTCGGTCCTGTCGTGGTTGTGGGTGAGCTCCAGCATGGGCGACGAGACATCGCGTTCCATCGCGAAAAAGTGGTTGGTGGCCGAGCCGAGATCCATCTCGCCGAGCTTCTTCATGCCCAACTTGTTGACGTAGAAGTCCTCGCTCCTTGCGGGGTTCAGTATACGGTAGCAGGTATGGATGTAGCTCGGGGCCACCAGTCTCCTCCCGGTCTTGTCGGTAACACCCCGCCCAATGTCGGTAACACCCCGCCCAATGTACACCCGAACAGAGTCCCGTTCCTGGAGGACGCGCTCCATCTTTCGTCTATAGTGTCGCGCGGGTGGCCCCAAAGGAGGAGAGAAATTGGATACCCGGTTGATCGAAGCTCCCGC
>JBKPOM010000122.1:0-14667 GCA_046733115.1 Actinomycetota bacterium
CACGCCGAAGGTCCTGGCGACCTCGGAGGTGGGCATGCCCCGTTCTTTGGCTGCGACGATCTTCTTCCTCAGGTCCAGCGAGTAGGCGTTCATGCCAGCATCCTGCCACACCGCCCAACTACACTGCAAAGTGCTCTAGATGCGGCGTGGACGGCTAAGGAGCCGAGTGGGGTTGTCCTCCTGGAGGGTTCTCTGGGGGAGTAGCGGTGCGTGACCGTTACACTGAGCTACGCCTCCTTCCTTGCCTTCGCCGAAGGGGTGCCGGTAGACTGGACGGTCAAGGCCAAATAAGCGATCCCTGAGAGTCTAATAAGAGCAAATTGAGGTCCTTCGGAAACAGAAGTTCCCAACGCGGTGTCCGACGCCGTCTCGCTTCGGGAGTAGGGCGGCTGAGGACCAACGGCTGGTCGATACTCCAGACGGCTGTTGCCGCGAGCGTTGCCTACTTACTCGCTGGCATCGTGCTCGGCAACGAACAACCCTTCTTCGCCCCCATTGCGGCGGTCGTTACGCTAGGGTTATCGCTGGGTCAGCGGGGACGGCGTGCATTTGAGATAGCCTTGGGCGTCGCCCTCGGCCTCGGCATCGCAGACCTCTTGGTCCGAATCATCGGTGTTGGTGCACTGCAAATAGGCATTGTGGTGGTGCTGGCAATGGCGGCAGCGGTGCTGCTAGGAGAGGGAACGCTTCTAGTGAACCAGGCTGCGATCTCGGCGATCTTGGTGGTGCTGCTCCAGCCGCCGGGCTCGGACTTCTCACCCGACCGTTTCTTCAACGCTTTGGTAGGAGGTGGGGTCGCTTTGGCGGTCAACCACTTGTTCCCGGTGAATCCGGAGCGCTTGGTCGAGAGCGCAGCGAGGCCCATCTTCGAACAGCTGGCGACCGCACTGGAAGATATAGCCGGGACCCTCAAGGAGGGCGATCTTGAACTGGCCGAGGCGGTGCTCGACAGGACTCGGCGATTGGACGAGCAGGTACGGGGATTTGACGAGGTGCTAGCTGCCGGCCACGAAACCGCCTGGCTCTCACCGACCAGACGCCGGTCGCTCAAGCATCTGGAACTCTACGCCGATGCCAGCATCAGGATGGAGCTTGCCGTCATCAACACGCGTGTGTTGTCCCGAGGCGCAGCCAACACGATAAGGCGCCAAGACAGCGTTCCGTATCCTTTGCCGCGAGCCGTCCTAGATCTTTCCCGAGCGGTAAGAGCATTGGCTAGCTATTTGGAAGAGGATGAGGACCCAGTGGACGCCCGTCGATTTGCGCTGGAGGCGGCACACGGTGCCACACAGGCACTCAAAGAGAGGCACGATCTCGCTACTAGCGTGCTCGTCGGTCAGGTTCGGTCGATGGCTGTAGATCTGCTCAGGAGCACCGGCATGAACCAGGAGCAAGCCCTGGACGCACTAGAGGACGCTGCTGGCCGCGCCTCCGAGATTGGTTGAAAGCAGCAACACGTAGCGACACCTCGAAGTGCGCGTAAACTCTAGCAGCCCGGGCGATGCGGTCGATACATTTCGGGGTTCCCGCACGAACGCGCGAGGAGATCCTAGAACATGCTTCGCAGGGGCAGCGTAATCAGCAACCTGAGTTCCGGAGTCGTTCAAAGTCACTTTAAAGCTCCCTTAAGTGGCAAGGATCACTGCGAGGAGACGGCCCCTAGTGCTCTATAGGTATCCTTGAAATGGCTTCTCGCGCGTACGCCGATAGCCTCCAATGCGCTCCGCCGTCCCTAAGGGAGGGGGTTGCGGCGGAACCGTCGTCCAAGGCCGCAGGGTTCTGGTCTTCCCGACCTCCTAGCACACCAGGACGTTGTTCACCAGCGCCTCTGTCTTCATCGTCTGGTGCACCGGGCACATGTCGGCAATCTCCAACAGCCTGCGGCGCTGCTTCTCCTCCAGGGGACCTTCGAGCTCTATCTCGCGCTCGATGCGGTCGATCCTTCCTTCCTCCGTCTCGCACTCCTCACAGTCAGTGGCATGTATCCTGTCCTGCGAAAGCCGCACCGTCACCGACTCGAGCGGCCAGCCCTTTCGGTCGGCGTAGATGCGCAAGGTCATCGTTGTGCAGCTGCCGAGGGCCGCGAGCAGGTAGTCGTAGGGGGTGGGTCCGGCATCAGTGCCGCCAAAGCTCGTCGGTTCGTCGGCCACTAACTCGTGCCCGCCGGCTTCCATCTCGGTGCGCAAACGCTCTCCCGTTCGCACCACCACGCGCGTTTCTCCCGAATTCGTCATCGTCGCCTCCTCCTCGTGCGGATCTCGCGCCTTCGCCATAGCATATTGGAAGAGCTTTCCCTTAGTCCTCGAAAGTCCTCTTTTCTTCTCATCTCGTTTCAGGATTCCCTGTATTCAAGCCGGTCAAGTCCTGAAGATTCTGTAATTTCCTCCAAGCTCAATGCCTCTTCTTCCGCTCCATGAGCACCACCTCCTCCGCTTGCGGCTTTTCCCGACGGTACTCGTTGAGCTCACCCATGTCCAGGTAACGTCTGCCCGTCACCCATTCCTCGGACTGCTCGACCGCCAAGGCCGTAACCAGCCTGAGGCACACCTTGCGGTTGGGGAAGATCCTCACCACCCACGTGCGACGCTGTATCTCCTGGTTGAGACGTTCGAGGCCGTTTGTGGTGCGGATGCGCCTGCGATGGCCCTCCGAGAAGGCGAGGCACGTAAGGCACTCCTCGAGATGCTCCTCTACGTGCTCGGCTACCTTCTCGTTACCCTTCTTGCGCCACTCCCGGGTCACGCTCGAAGCGAGCTGGAGGGCTTGCTCCCTAGTAGGTGCGGCGAAGATGGCCCTGAGGTCTGCCCCAAGCTCCTTGCGGCTTGCGTAGCTCACCATCCCGAGGAGATTTCTGGCGTAGTGGACCTGGCACCTCTGGTAGGCGGTGCCCTGGAAGTGGCGGGCTATGGCCGCCTTCAAGCGTCCGTGGTCGTCTGAGACCACCAGCTCCACACCCGAAAGCCCTCGTCCCTTCAAGGACCGGAACATCTCCTGGTAGGTCGCTTCGCTCTCGGTGTCCGCAACCTCCACTCCGAGTATCTCCCGTATACCGTCGTCCCTCACACCCGAAGCGATGAGAACCCCCTGGCTCACCACCCGCCCATCTATCCTGACCATCTCGTAGCGAGCATCCACGAACAGGTAAGGGTAAGCCTCCGCTTCGAGTCGGCGCATCCTCCACGCCTCAAGCTCCGAGTCCAGGGAGCCGGCCAAAGAAGAGATGAGGCTCTTTGAGAAGGAGGTCCCACACAGCTCTTCGGTGACCTCCTTGACCTTCCTGGTTGAGACCCCCTCGACGTACATCTCCATCAAGGCCAAGCAGAATGCCGTCTCGTTTCTTTGGTAGCGGGCGAACAGGCGAGTTGAGAAGGTCCCCTCCCGGTCCTGTGGGACGAGCAGGTTCAGGGTGCCCACCCTCGTCCTCAAAGCCCTCGGCTTGTGGCCGTTGCGATGGCCCTTGCGTCCCGCGGCGCGTTCGTAAGGTGCGGCACCCACGTGCTCGGTCATCTCGGCCTCCAACAGCTCCTGTAGCACCCTCTGGACGACCTCTGCCAAAAAGCCGGTGTCGTCGAGCAAGATCTCTTGCACCATCTGCGCGTCCGTCCTACGATGATCTTGGGTCATCGTTACTCCGTATCCGATAGGTTGACTTAGAACACCAACCATCTTGGAGGACGATGGCCCTTCTTTCTAGCGGGCCATCAAATTACAGAAGTTCCACACCAGAGGTGTGGGCAACCTGTTAGCTCTGATCACGCCTGCGGCTATCACCTCCGCAGAGTTGGTGATGGATCCTCCGGGGTTGTTGGGAACCTCCGAGCATGATATCGAGATTCATCTACGCGCGAAGCTGGCTTTCCTTATATGGAGATCAAAGGCTTCGACGGCTCGCTCTATTCCGTTTTCTCTCCTAATCCGCCGCCCCATCGCAGCGGCCTGAGACTGCATATCGCGATCGGACGTAGTCCTTCGTATGGCATTGGCCAACTGCTCGACCCCAAGCGAGCGGGGAGAAATTGGCTCGGGACCGACCCCCAATTCGGCCACCCTCCACCCCCAGAAAGGTTGGTCCGCGAAGAAAGGCACCACGATGGTGGGGATGCCGGCGCGCAAGGACGCGGAAGTAGTTCCGGCGCCGCCGTGGTGTATCGTGGCCTTGACCTGCTCGAATAGCCAGTCGTGAGGCACGTCTTCTACCCTGAAGATCGTATCTGGTAGATCAGCGTAGCCTATCCCTCCCCACCCAGTAGCCAGTATCCCTCTCTGGCCCGTACGCTCTAGCGCCTGCAACACGATGGCGGTCAGCCTCTCTGGACCGATGTTGTTCATGCTGCCGAACCCAACGAATACGGGAGGCGGCCCCGAGTCGAGGAAGTCCGCCAACTCCTCCGGCGCTTGCCACCCACTCGATTGCTCCAAAAACCAGTAACCGGTAGTGTGCAGCCATCCTCCCCAATCTGGCGGTTGGGGCAATACGCTAGGGCTCCAACCGTAGAGTATGGGTTCCCTGTGCCTGGTCATCTCCCCAAATGGCCCCCAGAAGGCCGTAGAGAGGCTAAGATGATCCTTGACGGCTCTGCTCGCTGACGTTCTGAAAGATTGCCAAAAGAGCTGTTCGCTGAAGATGTAGGTGAGGTAGTTGTAGATACCACCGAAGGCACCCCTCGGACGCCGCTTGCCTATAGGCACTATGGAGCTGGGAAAATGCCTCGTGCGGCTTAATAAGGGATAGAGGGCGGCTCCCACCCGTGGAACCCTCAGTGCCTCGGCGACGAAGTACCCAAGGAATCCTACTGGGCTGTAAACAATCACCTCCGCGTCTCGGCACGCCGCTAGGTACTCCTGCAGATTCTGTTCCATCAGCGATCCAAGAATGCGTCTGAAACGCCGCGCGAATCTTATGGGGTTGTTTCCCTCTTCCAAGAGTTCTGACACAAGCTCATGCGGGTCTCCGGAAATCGGATGGAATCCTAAGCCCCTGTCATGTACGAACTGCTGGTAGCCCGCTTGGGCCGAGATTCGAACCTCATGGCCGGCGGCTCTAAGCCCCAGTCCCAGAGCGACGTACGGTTGCACTTCGCCCCGCGAACCGCCCGTGGTAATGGTTACCCGCACCTATCTTGCCATCGGCTCGCTGCTACGGGTGCTCGGCCGGGGATTGAGGGAGGCATCGGGTGCGGCAGTCCGCAGCGCGAAGTAGCCTACTAGTCTCCAGTTCGGGTTCTGCGGGCCGTTGCGCCTCAGCAGCGCCTTGCCAAGGTAGACACCGGGTACAACCAGTACCAGTTCGTCCAGGATGCTGCGGATCAAGAACCCCGGGTTCTGGGTCCAGTCATAGTCGATCTTCAGTACCCGACGATCGGTGTCGATCGCCCCGACGCCCGCGTAGGTGCGGAAGCGGAAGGCGGCGTAGCGACCGTCTCCCAAGCTCTGAAATTGGTAGCTCGGCCACAGGAGTTTGGATAGCAGGCGCGCGCCCGGCAGCATGATGTTGTCACCGGTCGCCGTCTCAGCATCAAATCGCTTCCCGAGCCATGGCATCCACAGGGACGAGAGCATCGAAAGGACTGGGTCGCTGACGGCAAAGGTCGTGGGCTTTATGGCAAGTCCATGAAAGCGACCGTTGGGTCCCGGCTCCGGGAGAGCGCCGAGCCGGAAGATCAGATTGAGGCTGTTTTGGACCTCCTCACGATACCGACGTGCGCGCATACTGGCTAATCTGAGCTGGTTTCACGTTTGGCGCCGTGCGAGCTCGGGATCGGACTCAGCTAGCCCTTGAAGCGCCCTGACGTAGCGCTCGGTCTCCTCGGCGCGGGGTTCGAGCGGGTCAGGTTGTAGCGTGAGCAGCTCTTCTGCTCCGTGGTTTGTCTTCATCGTGCTGCCCTTATGCGACGCATATAGCCCCAAATTGTAGTTCCTCAGAGCGTTATAATCCGTCAGCCCTCGATTGGAGCTCACGAGGTCGACGAGATTCGACCTCATTTTCCGGTTTGGCACCTCTGAGTTCACGCCTGAGTATTCTTGAGTCAACGGTCCTTTCCTTTTCTCTGCGCTTTCGGGCCCTTTACCCGTTCCCTTTCCTCTGCGCTTTTGGTCCCCTCACCCTCTTTGCTCGTAAATCATTGTTCCCCACAGGCTGTTTGGCGCACGACGCTGTCTCGTCCGAAGTCGAAGACCTACCCGATCGAGCGTTTCCGGGATTCACTCTTGTGTTCATCTTTATGTTTTCGCCTACGAGTTCCGAGAGGCGGCTTATGTCTTTCCCCATGAGTTCCGAGATGCGAGACACGTCCACACCCAGTAGCATGGCGAGGCGAGCTACCTCCTCGCCATGGAGCTGAAAGCTGCCTTCTCTGGACCTTCTAGGCGCTCGCTAGAGAGGCTGGTTAGCTTGCTTAAGTGCTCGGAGAGGTCCATAGAAGAAGCTGTGGTTTCGTTCCTGGCTCTTCTACCAGGCGTCGTGCGTGGCTTGCTAGACCTTCTTTTAGAAGAGGTGTGAAGACTCTTATCGTACTCGCGCCTCTGATCAGCATCTGACAGAATTTCATACGCTCGTTGGATATCTTTGAAGCGTTCATCTCTAGAGTGATCACCAAGGTTCCTATCGGGGTATTATTCGCGGACCAACTTCCTGTGTGCCTTGCGAATGTCGTCCTGGTTTGCGTCTCTTGGTAATACAAGCAGCTTGTAGAAATCTGTGGTGCACTGCACCTCTGTACCTGCCTTGTGCATTAGCATGTGCTACGTGCCATGATACGTTATATAGAGGGCGTGTCGTGCCCACGTAATGATTGTGAGTAGCGGCACCTACTTTGCATCGTTGCGATTGTGAAGATGGCCCCTACCCGTGGCTTTCTTCTGTTCGTGTGCAGCAACCGTGCAGCAACCCAGGTGAATTTCCTGAAATGCTGAGAAATGTTCTCTTCGCCGAAATAAGCGTATTTGCAGGAATTTTGCAAGCTCCACAAACCTCCAGCAAACTATCTTACTGCCGTCACACGGCAGAGGTCGCTGGTTCGAACCCAGTATCGCCCGCTAATGAAGATTTCCCCTATGATTACGCAAGGCTACCCTTGGCTGTGTGTTTTGGGTTATCACGCCCGAATCGGGGCGTGCTCCAGGTAGGGTACCGTCATGGGTCCCTCTGGGAGGACTGCCACGGGGGCGTCTTCGCCAATCCTTTCCAGTTCCTCGGAGATCGTGACCGCTATATCCGTGATCGGCTGGAGGTGCACGCTCCGGACGTCGTCGGCGGGTATCTCGCTGTAGAGCCCGACGCTCGCCCTCTGCAGAATCAGGGCGAAGAGCTGCACCTGCCACTGGTCGAACATCGAGAATCCGGGCGAGTAGATAGTCTCGAGCATCTCTTGCGGCGAAGAGTGCTCGAGGAGCATCCTTCGAAAGTTGCCGTGGTTCGGGAAGCCATCGTTGCAGCGAGAGGCGGAGATGATGAGGCCACCGTCGGAGACGATCTGGTAGGCCGCCGACATGCCCTTCACGGCCTGGTAGAGGTTCTGGTCCAGGGGGTAGCCGCCGTTGGTGGTGACGACGATGGGGTACTCTCTTTCGCACGCCACCATCACCGATGCCTTGTTGGCCTCGCAGCCCCTCTCGTGGGCGGCCAGGACATTACCGCAGAAGTAGCCCGTGATCTCCTTGTTGCGATTTATCGTGACGTTCACAAGGAAATCCACGGGCAAGAGGGAGCCGTTCGCACGGATTTGGCTCTGCGTAGGGTTCTCTTCGAGAACCCCCCACGTGCTGCGCGCGTGTCCTATGACCGACGCCCGGTGGTAGTACATGATCGAATCAATATCCGCCACGGCGGGGAAGACGCCTTTGTAGCCGCCCGAGAACCCGGCCATGAAGTGCGGCTCGATGAAGCCGAGCACGATGCGCCTGTCGGCCTCGACGTACTCGCGATTCATGTACACGTCGCGGCCCTCCGGCGATCTGCCGGCGAACGCTAGCGTGTTAGGGTCGTGGGCGTTGTGGTTTACGACGCGGTAGTTAGAGGCCACCTCTCGCCCGACCATCGCGACGAGCTCCTCTTCGGTGTTGGGTCGGTGGGAGCCTGTCCCGTTGACGATAGTGACGTTCCCCGGTGGCACTTGCGAGATTTCCTCGAAAAGCCAGGGCAGCAGGCGATCAGAGGGCAACGGGCGGGTGATATCCGGGATCACGACGGCGACCCGGTCCTTGGCTTCAAAGAGTTTTTGGAGCGGCGCGGAGCCGATGGGATGGCGCACTGCCTCGCGGAAAGCCGCCGCCTCGTTTGGCAGCCCTTCCTCGTGCTTCGTCCTCAGCACGGTCACATCCGACGACGGGATCTCCACGCTCAGATCACCCCTACCGTACTGTAATTGGGTACACACCCTCCGTAACCTCCTCCTGGGCTCCCTAGCCAGAGTCTGCGAAGTCTCCCTGAACCTCACCTGTTACCCATGGGACTGTACCCCCGCGCATGCAAGCTAAACTCCTAACATCACAGAGAAGACGCCGTGATGTCGTCTCGAAGATGCAAAACTAGTAGCATTCCTTGTCGAGGTACTAGGCCAATCTATCTCGCCCGCGATCGGCCGAGCGACGCAAGTCCGGTAGTCCGCGCACTCAACCTCATCACTTTTCGTCACCACCTCGAAGGCGCACCACGAGGCGCTCGGCGGCCCGGTAGCAGAGGGCCCACATCGTCAGTGTCGGGTTCACCCCGGGGCAGGTCGGAAAGACAGCTCCGCCGAAGACGTACAGTCCTGGCGTATCGTGGATGCGCAGATCGGGGTCCACCACCGAGGAGGCGGGGTCTTCGCCCATGCGGCATCCGCCGAGGTCGTGGCTGCTGCAGACGCCCCGAAAGCGCTGACCACGCCACGTTTTCTCCGCACCCATCGCGTAAAGGATGCTTTCGGCCTCTTTTTCCATCCAGTCGGCAAGGCGCCTCTCGTTCTCTCGCAGATCGCAGGTGATGCGCACAAGGGGGAGCCCGAGCCCGCTGCGGTCACGGTGTCTCGGATCCAGGTCGAGGAAGTCGGTTTGGTAGGACAAAGACTCGGGCTGGAGCCGAATCGCGCAGACGTGCTGCCAGCGCTTAAGGTGATCCTTGTACCCCTTGCTCCACGAGGGGACATCGGGCGGTAGACCTTCGCGGCTTATCTGAATCGGCAACTGCTGGTTTTCGATATTGGGGGTGGCCCCGCCGACGAACCCTTTGGCCGCCGAGTCGAAGTCGTCGGCTATAAAGTCGTCCAGGCTCCACATCTGCGCCGCCGGGCCGGTGTGCTTGTTGAAGACCACCTCCGGGAAGTAGCCGTAGACGTCGGCCCACATCTTGGTCATGAAGTGCTTGCCGACCTGACCCAAGTTGTTGCCCAGACCACCCGGATGCCGCTGGTCCGCCGAGAGCAATAAGAGCCGTACGTTCTCGAAGGTGTAGCCACACAGGATCACCGTACGCGCCTCCTGCACTTGGTGGGTCCCGTTGGCGTCCACGTACTCGACGCCGCTGGCGTGCCCACCCGAGTCGGTGAGGAGGCGGACGACCCTGCAGTGGGTTCGCAGTTCGAGGTAGCCGGTCGCAAGCGCCTCAGGGACCGAGGTCAGGCCGGGGTGCCACCGCTCGTCGTTGAAAGGGCCAAAGCCCCCGCTCCAAGCGCAGTAGGTGGTCGCTGGGTACCCGTTATACGGTTCGCTGTTCACCGCGACCGGCGTCGGGTAGGGGTGCAAACCCATCTCCTTCGTGGCCTTGGAGAAGATCTCGCTCGTTCGGAAGGGTCTCAGTGGCGGCAGCGGGTAGGGTTTGCTGCGCCAGACGAACGGGTTGTCCTCGTTACCCGCGACCCCGATCAGATACTCGATCGTCGTGTAGTAGGGCTCCAGCTCGTCGTAAGAGACCGGCCAATCGGTCAAAGTGTGCCCGTCCGGCAACGCTCCCTCGCCGAAGCTTTCGCGTACGTGGGTGAGGTAGTCGAAGTGGTGGGGATGGAAGCGCCTGAGCGCGCCGCCCCAGTGGATGACCGAGCCGCCCACGCCGTTCATCATGCGCCCCAACGAGAAGGTGGCCTCCCTGGTCGGTTCGCCCTCGTTGCGCCGCCAGCGGGGCGTCTCGCTCGAGAACTTGGGCCCCATCTCTCCCCTGCAATAGTAGGCGGACCCCAGTTCGTCCGGCAAGAAGTCTTGCTTGGTGCGCCACGGACCGGCTTCCAAACCCACCACGCGCAAACCCGCGCGGGCCAGGACGGGGGCCACCACGCTGCCCATAGCCCCCATCCCTACCAGAACCACGTCCGCCGCTCCACTCGGGGGCTCGGCACCTTTCTGGGGATCGTAGCCGGGGATGTTGACCGGTTCGCTCGGGGCCCTTTCGAGGGAGTAGCCCACGTCTTCGAGCGACTGGATCTTGCCACCCTTGGTCACGGGTTCCTCGGAGAGGTTCTCCTCGGCGGAGTTTTTGAGCCAGATCCCCGGATGGCCCAGGAGCTTCCAGCCCAGCTTGTCGCGGTTGCCTCCGTGGGCAGGGTCGGCGAAGAGCCCCTCTTGCAGGTGCGCTCGCAACATCTCGAAGAAGTCGCGCTGCGGGGGGGTCCGAAAGTCGGGGAGTACGCCCTGTTCCAGCTCGGCTACCAGGGCGTCCTGTTTCTCGGCGGAGCATTCGGCGAAGGGCACGCCGCTGCGCCGACGGGCGGCTAAGTCAAGCGCTGCTAGGCCGAGCCGGTAGGCTTCGGCCTTGTCCCGGTATGCGCCCGCGAGCGCCCGGTCCAGGTAGGCGAGGACGCCTATCCCTATCGCTCCGGGATCATTCTCATCGCTCGGAAAGAGGCGGTTGAAGACTGCCGCCGCCGTCCGTGCCTCGTACGGGGTCAAAACCAACAGGGATGTTGTTCGTCTCTCCATCTACCTCTCCGGGTCTTCAGACCGGCTAGGGACGGAGCTCTGCGGGTGTGCCGAAGCCATCGTAACGCAGGTACACCGTCTTCTTGCGAAGATATCGGTCGTACCCGTACGGCCCGTCGTCGTCGCCCATGCCAGATAGGCGGTAGCCGGTGTGGAAACCCTGGAGTTGCTCCGGACCTATCTTGTTTACGTAGATCTCGCCGAAGTCGATGTCGTCGATGGCCCGCATCGCCTTGTGCAGGTCGGACGTAAAGACGTAGGCGGTCAGACCGTATCGAGAGTCGTTGGCGAGATTCGCTACCTCGTCGAAGTCGTCGAACGGTTGGATCGGGAGCACGGGACCAAAGACTTCGCGCTGAACTATGTCCATTTCGTTCGTGGTCTCGGTCAGCACCGTCGGCTCGAACCAGTACCCCTTCTCGAACTCTTTTCCTTCCGGACGCCTCCCACCGAGTCGTAGGTTGGCCCCCTGCTCTATGGCCTCTCGGACGAGAGCCTCGACCTTTGTCAGCTCGGGTTCGTTGACCTTAGGACCCATCTGCACGTCCTCGCACGTAGGGTCGCCCATGCGCAGGGAAGATGCCGCTTCGACGAACCGCTCGACGAACTCGTCGTAGACGCCGCGCTGGACGTAGGTGCGCTCGTTGCAGGTACAGACCTGTCCGCAGGTCCAGAAGCACGCGTCCACCGCGTTCTCGACCGCGGCGCCAAGGTCGGCGTCCTCGAGGACTACGAACGGCGCCTTCCCGCCCAGCTCGAGCGAGACCGGGGTGATGTTCTCCGCCGCCGCGGCAAGGATCTCACGTCCGCCGCGCACCGAGCCGGTCACGCTCACCATTTGGGTGATCGGGTGTCGCACCAGCGCATCGCCGACGACCCTGCCGGCGCCGGTGACGACGTTGACGACACCCGGGGGTGCCCCGGCTTCCTCAACGATCCTGGCGAGCGCGAGCGCCGCCAGAGGCGTGTCCTCGTGCGGCTTGAGCACGATGGCATTGCCCGCCATTATGGCCGGTGCCACTTTCCGGGCAAAGAGCGCCGCCGGATAATTCCACGGGATGATGTCGACCACCACGCCATAGGGAACCGACCTGACGAAGAGCTGCTCGCTTGGCTCATCCGGGGCGAACATGCTTCCCACTTGGGCACGCTCAAACGTGGCATAGTATTCGAAGAAACCGGCGGCCGCGTCGCCGACCTCACCGCGGGCCTCGGTGATCGTCTTGCCCTGCTCCGCCACCACGAGGCGGGCGAGTTCTTCCCGGTGAGCCCGAACCCCGTCAGCCATCGCCTTCAGGACCGCCCCGCGTTCGGGACCGCTCCTGCGGCTCCACTCCCGCTGGGCGCGCCGGGCGGCCTCGAGTGCCCGTTCGGCGTGCCCCTCGTCGGCCTCGGGCACGGCGGCGATGACTGACTCGTCCGCCGGGTTGATCACGGGCCGAGTCTCGTCGGCCCTCACCCAGGAGCCGCCGATGTATATAGCGGGCTCCCGGCCCAAAACGTTAACGACGTCCATCATACGTCCTTTCGGTAGGCGCGCTTACGCTCCAGGTGGGTCTGCAGCGCGCCCGCCACGATCGGGAACATGTACCTGTGCATATGCCGAGGATGCGAGGTCGCGGTACCGGCCTGGCCGATCACGCAGGGCATCGTGTAGAAGAGGAGCACCCTGACAAGCGACGCGAGCATCGGAGCAGCCCCCTTCGATGAAGGGCATACCCTCCCGACACTTCCGGGGCGATCGTGTTCAGTCCCCGTATCTGGCCCACCAGGGACTTCTCTTGCCAAACTTCCCCAGTAGGGTGTACCAGGCCCGTGTGTACATTCGGCAGTAGTGCCGTCTCAGTGTCCGCAGAGAACAACCTTCATGACCTCTCCTTACGACTCAGATACGCTTGCACCACTACCACAACGATGAGAAAGAAACCGCTCAC
The DNA here is from genome assembly GCA_046733115.1 of Actinomycetota bacterium. Taxonomy (GTDB): domain Bacteria; phylum Actinomycetota; class Rubrobacteria; order Rubrobacterales; family Rubrobacteraceae; genus Rubrobacter_D. Next base: position 12,822 of record JBKPOM010000122.1, read on the forward strand.
CACCTGCTGCGCGTAAGACCCCAGGGTTCCCACCTGGTTGATCAGGTTCTGCAGTATGCTAAGCAGCAAGACCCCCGCGAGCGACCCGCTCATCGTGCCGGCCCCCCCTGTCAGCAACGTGCCTCCCACGACCACCGCCGAGATAGCGTCCAACTCCCAAGCCAGGCCCGCGTTGGGATCGCCCGCCGAGAGCCTGGCGGCGAGGAGGGCGCCCGCGAAGCCCGCCAGCGCTCCGCTCGTGGTGTAGGCGATCACCTTCGTCCGGTCCACGGGCAGCCCCATCAAACGCGCCGACTCTTCGCTCCCGCCGATGGCGAAGATGATCCGTCCGTAGCTGGTGCGCGCAAGGACCAGGCCGCCCACCGCGAAAGCGACGACCACGAATACTACGGGCACGGAGATGCCGAGAATCTGGCCCTGTCCGAACCATTCGAAAGGCGAGTTCCCGCCGATCCCGATGGGCTTCTCGTTGGCGAACGCCAGCGCCAGGCCCCGGATGCCGAGCAATCCCGCCAAGGTTACGATAAACGGCGCCATCTTGGCCTTGGCGATCAGCAGCCCGTTGCCGAAACCGATCAGCCCGCACGCCAGAGGTGGCAAGATCAGGGCGAGCGGCCAGGAGACCTGCACGGTGAGGGCGGCGAGTATGCCACCCAAACCTACCATCGACCCTACCGACAGGTCGATACCGCCGCTTATGATCACGAAGGTCATCCCGACCACGATCAGGCCGAGGAAGGCCCCCTGGAGCACGATGTTCTCGAGATTCTGTTCCGTGAGGAAACTCTCGAACACAACGGCGGAGACGGCGACGACCAATATCAGAACGACGATGGCCCCGCGCCGCTGGAGCGTCGTGAACAGGCGCTCGCGCCAAGCGGGGCTCCCCCCGAGGCTCTCGGTGCCGGCCGGTCGAGTGCTCATCTAGGCTACGCCCCTCCCCTTCTGCAGGTAGACTGCCACCAGGATGATCGCGGCCGTGAGCACCTGGGCCCAGGTAAAGGGCAGGTCGTTCGCTATAAAGGTGTTACTTATAAGTTGTATCAAGAGCGCCCCCATCACCGTTCCCACGACCTTCACTTTGCCGCCGCTCAAGGGCGTCCCTCCCACCACCACCGCGGTGATGGCGGAGAGCTCGATCAGGAGGCCGATGTTGGACGGGTCGCTGGCCCCGAGGCGCGCCGTGGCGACGACCCCGCCCAGGGCTGCCAGGAGACCGCTGATAACGTACACCGCGAGGAGCGTTCTGCGCACCGGGTGCCCCGACAAATAGCTCGCCGAGCGGTTGCCCCCGATGGCCACAACGTACCTGCCGAACGTGGTGCGTTTTACCAAGAAACCCACCACGAGCACCGCAGCGGCTGCCACGATCACCGGCGCCGGTATGCCGAAGAGACGTCCCTGTCCGAGCCACAGGATCGCCGGATCGGTGACCAGTAACGACCGGCCGCCGGCGAAGATTTGGGCCAGTCCCCTCCCACCCACCAGCATGGCCAGCGTGGCGATGATAGGTTGCACCCCGACGAGGGCCACGAGGCTACCGTTCACCAGCCCGGCCAGGGCGCCGACGAGGAGGGCGACCGACAGTCCGACCGGCCAGCCGTACCCGAGGTACAGCGGGAGGAATGCCGAAGCGAGGGCCATCACAGACCCGACGGACAGGTCTATGCCTTCGGTCCCTATCGCCAGCGCCACGCCCAAAGAGACCAGGACTATGGGCGAGACCGTGATCAGCAGGGTGGAGAGCGTCGCCACCGAGGCGAAGTTGGGGGTGACGATGAGGTTGAAGACCACCAGCACTACGAACGCGACGTACACCCCGCGGCCGCGCACCCAAGAGGTTACC
>JBKPOM010000123.1:0-3595 GCA_046733115.1 Actinomycetota bacterium
CTGTAAGACTCCTCGACCTCATTACGTCGCCGCACGAGCCCGTTGTAGGTGGCGATGGCGTAGATCACGAGTATCACCACGATCACGACGATGACTATCGACAAAACTATACCCATCCAAAACCTCCGCGACTAGGATGTCAACGCATTATATCTCGCCACAGCACGATAGAATCGTGAATCTCGAAATTGGAGGGCCCACGTGATGAACAGTTCCAAACTCCTAATTCTCGGTTCCTAATTCAGTTGCCGGAATACGATCCCTTATCCGATCTCTACGACCTCGAGTACACCCACGACTACGATCTGCCGTTCTGGCTCTCCCTCGCCGAACGCGAAGCCGGACCTGTAGTCGAATGGGGCGCCGGCACAGGCCGTATATCCATTCCGCTCGCCGCATCGGGCCACGAGGTTACCGCCGTCGAGATCTCCGGCCGGATGGTCGAGCGAGGCAAGGAAAAGAGCGAGAGAGTCGCGTGGATCGTGGGCGACATGCGCAGTGTGGACCCAGGGCGACGCTACGGCTTCGCTGTCTGCGCCTTCAACTCGTTCCTTTGCCTGACGAGCGTGGACGACGCGCTGGCTTTCCTGCGCAACGCCCACGAACATCTCGTGCCAGGCGGCCTGCTCGGTATAGAGGTCTCGGCGTTTTCACCGGAAGAACTGGTGGACCCGCCCGGCGGCACAGCGCAGCGCCACGACTTCACTGGTGAGCTGGCCAACGGCCGGCTCGACCGCTTCTCCGTCTCCCACTACGACGCGTCCACACAGCTAATGGAGATGCGCCTTTTCTATGAACGATACGGTGCCTCTGGCACTCTGGAGAACCGGAGAGCCCACGACCTCACCATCCGCGTCGTGGGACTCAGTGAGCTGGATCTCATGATGCGACTCACTGACTTCGAGGTAGAGGCAGTCTACGGCGGCTTCGAGGGCGAGCCATTCTCCTCGACGAGCGACCACCTCATCGTGCTAGCCAGGAAATTGGCCTCCTCCGTAATCAGGTGGTAGATCGCTCCTGATCGGAGGAGCGGATATGCTTGACACCAGGCCAATTCGAGTATATAGTCGATCTCGACTAGTTCATATCGACTAAAGGAGCTTTGGTGGCATCGAAGAGGAAGGTATCCAATCCGCTGGCTCTGGCGGTGATGGCGCTCCTCTATGAGCGGCCGATGCACGCTTATGAGATGGTCACGTTGATGCGCGAGCGGGGCAAGCATGAGTCGGTTCGGCTCAGGTATAGCTCTCTGTATTCGGTTGTAGGAGCGTTGGAGCGGGAGAGGCTCATCGTGCCGAGGGAGACGGTACGTGAGGGGAGGCGACCCGAGCGGACGGTCTACGAGATAACCGGCGCGGGACGCGAGGAGTTCCTCACCTGGCTGCGCGAGCTTTTGAGGGAGCCGGTCAAAGAGTACACGCAGTTTGCGGCCGGGCTCTCGTTTCTGGCCGCGCTTCCTCCCGAGGAGGCTGTTGAGCTTCTGAAGGAGCGGGCGCGGCGTCTGGAAAGTGAGAACGAGGAGATGAGATCCCGTCTTGACACCGCCATGGAGCAGTGGAACCTGCCCCGCCTTTTCCTCGTAGAGTCGGAGCACGAGTTGATATTGCGGGAAGCCGAACTGGGATGGGTGCGCGGAATCGTAGAGGAGATCGAGGCCGGAAAGCTGGGCAGTCTGTCGGAGTGGCGCTCCCTTCATTCAGGGCAAGCCCCGATGGGCACTGGTGAGGGTGGAAAGGGAAAAGATGCTTGAGAGAGTCAGACTACCCCGATGGCTCGGGCTCGCCAATCCTGTGATCGTGGCCCTGCAGCGCCGCGGGGTGGTGATCGGCACCATGCGGCTGCTCTCCGTACCGGGCCGCAAGAGCGGCAAGCTGCGTACGACTCCTGTTTCACCGCTGATGGTGGAAGGCGAACGCTACATCATCGCCGGCCTCGAAGAAGCGGACTGGGTGAAGAACGCGCGGGTTGCAGGGTGGGGAATCCTGGCGCGAGGCCGAAAGCAAGAGCGTGTAAACCTTGAGGAGTTGCCACTCCAGGAGCGCGCCCCCGTCTTGCGGGAGTTCCCGAGCAAGGTGCCGCACGGGGTCCAGTTCTTCCAGCATCTATATGGTATCTCCGGCACTCCAGAAGAGTTCGAAGCGCTGGCGTCCCGATGTCCGGTGTTCCGGATAGAGGAGGCTGGGCCGTGAACTGAATAGAGTAGACCCCCGGTGGGTGCTGCAACACCTCATGCCGGGGGTCGGAATCCCCGAGTAAATGGCCCCGTGGGGTGAGACCCGTTACCCGAGACATGCAACCTCAAGGATAACAGGTCGAAGCTCCGGGGAGGAATGGCCGCCGGCCACAACCAGAAAGGACCTTTCGACCCGATGAAACGCGAAACCACCGCGCACTACCGGACCGACGAAGCGAAGATACGCGCGCTATTCGAGGACCTGCTCGACGACTGGGGCAGAGGCGACGGCGAGGCTTACGGCTCCCGTTTCACAGAGGACGCCGAGTACGTCGCCTTCGACGGGACGCAGACCAGGGGAAGAGCCGAGATCGCCGCCTCACACCAGGAGCTCTTCGATAAATGGCTCAAGGGCACGCGCCTGACTGGCCGCATCCTGAGCATCAAGTTCCCGAGCCCGGACGTGGCTCTCGTCCATGCGACCGGCGGCACGGTCATGCGCGGCAAGACGAAGACTTCGCCGGAACGGGACTCCATCCAGACCCTCGTTGCCGTGCGTGAGGGCGCCGAATGGCGTTTTGCCGCGTTCCACAACAGCCGTGTTCGTCCCATAGCAAATGGTCCCTCCGCCTTCCTCATCTGGGCGATCACCGACAGGCTCTGGCGTATCTTCGCGCCAGGAAAGAAGGACTCATGAGTCGCGCGAAGAAAGCCCTGATCGTCGGCGGTGGCGTCGCCGGACCGGTCGCCGCGATGGCGCTAAGGAAAGCAGGAATAGACTCTGTCGTTTACGAGGCGTATGCGAGCGGCGCGGACGACGCTGGCGCGTTCCTCACCTTCTCTAGCAACGGCCTGGACGCCCTGCGTACAATCGGCGCACACCACCTGGTGCTGTCAGAGGGCTTCCCCACGCCGCGTATGACGATCCAGAGTGGGACCGGCAAGCCCCTCGGCGACGTTCCTAACGGCGGTACCCTGCCAGATGGCACGGTCAGTCAGACTCTCAAGCGGGCCGACCTCTACCGGTCGCTGCGCGACGAGGCAGTCCGCCGCGGCGCCCGCGTCGAGTACAACAAGCGGCTCGTGGATGCCGAGACCACACTTGACGGGGTCGTGGCGCGGTTCGAGGACGGAACCGAGGCCGTGGGAGACCTTCTGGTCGGAGCCGACGGCATCCACTCCCGCACCCGCCGCATCATCGATCCTTCCGCGCCTGGTGCCCGCTACATCCCGGTGCTCAACATCGGCGGATACGCACGCGGCGTGCGCGTCCCGGCCGAACTTGGCTCGTTCCACATGGTCTTCGGCAAGCGGGCGTTCTTCGGCTACGCGGTTCATCCCTCCGGCGAGATCTGGTGGTTCGCCAACCCTCCCAGTGCCGAAGAGCCTACAAGGGCAGAACTCGCCGCTATCGGCACCGAG